>JAQBZS010000366.1 GCA_027622115.1 Planctomycetota bacterium
GGACTGCTGGAACTGCGCGGAGCTTGTTCCGGCCTACGCCGACTTCCGCGCCGACTGCGCAGGATCATTGCAGCCTAGCATTGACAACCATCACCAATTCCAACCGATTTGTCAGTTGAGTCTCTGCTCAATCATTGAATCCGGCTAAGATCAGTGCTCGCGGGATGCGGTCTGCCGTCCGGCAGCGTCGAGTTCCTCGAAGAGTCATGTCGATCCCCACCTCTCGTCCGATGAAAGGATTGCGAAATGGTTTGTGTCACTCGAAGCAGCGTCGCGCTGTTCGCGACAAGTATGCTGTTCGTGGCCAGTGTCACCGCTGCCGAACCGCCCCAACAAGCACCGAACAAAGCAGAGAAAGTTTCCGGAGCCGAATTGTTCGCCCGCGAATGGCTGCCGAACGATCCTCGCAGTCACGGCGGTGACGGCTTGGGTCCCGTGTTCAACGACAGTTCGTGTATCGCCTGCCACAACCAAGCAGGTGCCGGCGGCGGCGGACCCAAGAGCAAAAACGTGGACATCGTTTCGGCGTTTCTGAACAACGGCGTCCAATTCAGACGACCTCAGCGATCCTTGATGTCCGAGGCGTTTCGTGCGGTGCTCGGCCTGCCAAGTGGCGCGCCGAAGGACTTGACCACGGACAAGGAAGCGATGCAGAAGCAACGAGATCGCTTGGTCAAGGAAGCCGGAAATCTGCATCCCGGATTTCTGGGATCGCGAAGCGTGGTCGTGCATTTGTTCGGCACCGAAGACGGTTACGACAAATGGCGAGGCTCGATGCTGGGAAGCGGGAATCATCTTCATTTCAGTCGCATGTCTGGTCCTCAAGGCTTTGATGCCGCAGTCGCCACCACCGATGTAGCCTCACACGATCATGATCACGCTGTGTTCGAAACCATCGAATCTGACGAACCCGCTGTACCCAAGGTTGCGCAAACCAAAACGCGTGCTAAGGCCAATGCCGAACACCTCAAGAATCTGCGACAAGCCAACCAGAGAATTCAGCAGCATCGCGCGGCGGTGCAGCAGAATGTTGCCTTTAGCGGAACACGGCACCAGGGCAGCTTCACGCTCACCACGACGCAGCGAAATGCGACCGCGTTGTTTGGAGTCGGCTTGCTCAATTCCATCCCGGACGAAGCCATCGAAGCTGCGGCGAAGGCGACCCACAAGGACTTTCCCGGCGTGAGCGGGCGAGTCTGCCGACTGCCGGATGGAAAAACTGGTCGCTTCGGTTGGAAATCGCAAAAGGCCAACTTGCGTGACTTCGCCATGACTGCTTGTGCCGTCGAGTTGGGTCTGAATGTTCCGGAGCATCCGCAGTCCGGTCTGCCGAGCAACCCGACCTACAAGCCCAAGGGTTTCGACATGAACAAGGCGGAGTGCGACGCATTGGTGGACTACTTGAGCAACCTACCCGCTCCGAGTCAGGTCAAGCCGCGTAGCGACGTTGACGGCAAGTACATCGCCGAAGGTCAGGCACTGTTTACGGAAGTTGGCTGTGCGGTTTGCCACACACCGACGATTGGCGAAGTCACCGGCATCTACAGCGACATGCTGCTCCACGACATGGGACAGGATCTCGGCGACACCGGTGACTACGGCGTGTTCATTCCCGATTCACCTGGTGGCGAAGCGGAAGGTGTGGTTCCGGATTTGGCGAAATTGATGCAGCCGCAGGTGTTGGTTCAAGCCAGTCTGACGACCCAGAAGCAGAAAGACGCCGAGTCGAAGATTCTCGGAGCGACTCGCACGGAATGGCGTACGCCGGCGCTGTGGGGCGTGCGTGATTCGGCTCCGTACCTACACGATGGACGAGCCGACAACTTGCAACAGGCCGTGGCGTTACACGGTGGCGAAGGGACGCAATCGTCTCGCAAGTTCTTCTCGCTCAGTTCGCAAGATCAGATGAAAGTCATCGCCTTCTTGAAAACGCTGACGGCACCGACCGCCGTGGCCGCCAAGTAGCAGGTTGATGACCGACAAGCCACTCGTCACGATGGTGCATTGGTCGCCATCGTGGCGGGACGGTTTGGTCGATGATCTCTCGTGCCGGTTTGATTGAGCACCGCAAGTTCAGTTCGTTTAACCGTCAGCCGCAGGCGCACGCGTTTCCGAGCATGTCGACGCGCGTTCGCCTGCGGCTGACGGATAAACGTGTTAGTTCAGAGGAATCCGACCTAGAGTCAAGCAATCGTGACGGATTGGTGGTGTGAAGATGCTGCGAGCCTTCGGTTCTCGAAAAACACTCTGCGACGGCATCACGCGACGGGACTGGCTCAACGTCGGTGGGACGAGTCTGTTCGGACTCGGTCTGAGTGATTTGCTGCACGCCGATACTGAGTCGCAAGGCCCCACATCGGGAGTGGCGGCTCATGCGTTCGGTCGCGCGAAGAACTGCATCATTCTGTTTCTGTACGGCTCGCCCAGCCAGTTGGAAACATTCGACATGAAGCCGGAAGCCCCTTTGGAAATACGGGGGCAGATGGATCCGGTGGCGTCGTCGTTGTCGGGTCTGGACGTGTGCGAGTATCTGCCCGAGACCGCGAAGATCATGGATCGCACGACGGTGGTCCGCTCGCTGGCGCATCCGCATCCCATTCACGGTGTCGCGTTCGCCACGACCGGCATCGATAAGTCCAAGCTGGACGTGGCCGCGGAATTGAACCCACAGGATCCTCGGCATCACCCCTACTTTGGATCGGTGGTGGAATACCTGGATCGCAAACGCCGAGGCGGTCATCCGGGCGACATGGTGCAAAATGTTGCGTTGCCGTTTCCCTTCAGCAGCCAACGATCGGACCAGCCATTCCGAGCCGGTCCGTATGGCGGGTTCCTCGGTCCTTCCAACCAGCCCGTGTGGACCGAATATCGCGGCGAAGGCACGAAGACGATTACCAAGGCTCGCACGGGATTCTCGTTCACCGGCAAGGAACCGTATCTCGGTTGCACTCGCGACAGCCACTTCGAAATCTCGGCCGCCGGTAAGCTGCCGGACCTGACCGTCGATCGCCTGGATCGTCGCCGCGATCTACTTTCACAGTTTGACCAGACTCGCCGAGACTTGGACAAGTCGGTATCCGGCCGTTCGTTCTCGCGGTTTCAGGAGATGGCGTTTTCGTTGCTGAGTTCGCCTAAGGTCGCCCAGGCGCTCGACGTTCGCCGTGAAGCGGACACCACGCGCGACTTGTACGGCATGACGCTGTTTGGGCAGTCTTGCTTGGCGGCGCGTCGGCTTGTCGAAGCGGGAACACGATTGGTGAGCGTCTTCTGGGACGAATATGGCTTGGCTGGCGATGCGTGGGACACGCACACGAATCACCACGCTCGCATGAAGGACCAATTGCTGCCGCCGTTCGATTTGGCATTCTCGGGCCTGATTCGCGATCTCGAACAACGCGGCATGTTGGACGACACCATGGTCGTCTGCATCAGCGAACACGGTCGCACTCCAAAGCTCAACGGCAGTGCCAGCCGAGACCACTGGTCGCGGGCCTATTCCGCAGCCTTCGCCGGAGGCGGATTTGCTCGCGGCAACGTGGTGGGGGCTTCGGACAAGCATGCCTCCGACGTGGCCGAACGACCGGTGTCTCCCAAGGACGTGTTGGCCACGATGTACCACTTGTTGGGAATCGACTTGCACACTCGAATTCCGGATCGCACCGGACGTCCGGTTCCGTTGTTGCCCGAGTCAGCCGACATCGTGCCCGAGATGCTGGCGTAACCCCTGCCTGCTTGTTCTTAGTTCGAGTTTGTTAGTCTTCGGGGTCAGGCTTACGATTTCAGATTTGGCGGCGTTCGATGTGGGATTCATCAAGCATGTTACTCCGCCAAATCTGAAAGTCGAAAACCTGACCCCCAAGTCCTCAATTCCCGCGTTTTTGAAAAGAGTTCAATTCAATAATAGCGGGTTTTCTTACTCCACTTTCCGATGGATCTCGGCGGCCACTTGAGCCGGAAGGATCGACGGTCCCGCTGCAACCATTGACAGCACTTTGCGGCGAATGCCCAGTTTCGGGACCATGTCCATGGGGATCACGATTTTGTAACTGCGATCGACATTGATCGTCTCGTTCGTCACCGTCGGCCAGGTGATGAGTTCGCGGGTTCCAATCCAGCGTTTGAAAATGTCTTGCAGTTCGGAACCGGAAATGACCGCGGTCATTGTCTCCGTTTCGCGGTGACGGACTGCAAAGTCCGCCAGGGTGTAGGACGTGGGATCGAACGTGGGCAGCCAATTGAAGTCGTAACCGCCAAACAGGCCCTTGTCTTCCGGACCCCACCACATCGCGAAGTCGACTTCGACCGCTTGCTGCATGACCTTCATGTGCGCCGTGGCGAGATGCGCTCGATCGCTGAATCGGTCTGGAGCTTGTTTGTCAGCTCCGGCGTACGCGATGAACCGCCAATTGCGATCGAGCTGCATCTCGCGGCGGATTCGAAGGTCGACCCCACGGACTAACAAATCCGCTTGATCAATCATTTTGAAGCCTTCGGAACCCGACAAAAACTTTCGGGGATTCCGGAGAAAACGGTTTCGCTCGGCGTCATCGAGATACGGTGACAGCACGTGGATAATGCGACCCGGATGCTCGGGGTTGAAATAATGAAAGCCCAAGACCGAGCCATTGAGTGCGAGCGGCTTGCGGTCGCCCGCCCGCAGAGCACCGTCTTCAATCCGGTACGGGAGTTTCGACGCGATCCTCCCCAGCAGCGAGTTGTTTTCGGGCGTGCCGACGAGCAACAGGTTGTACTTCTCCAGCGGGAGATCGCCGAGTTTGGAATCGGCGCGGACGGGGAAGCTGACACTCGCCGCCTGGAATGTTGGCCCGCCACTGTGCGACAGGACATTCGCTGCTTGAAGCAGAAAGCGATTCTCCGCGTCATCGCCGCCCGTTCCGTAAACAACCAGCAACGGATCCCCTTGAAACAGATTGGCCGCCGCGCCGGCTCCGTAAATTCGCCGCTTCGGCGTGTCGACCCGAGCGAGTAGCCGCCAATTCTTTTCCTTCGCGAACGTCACCCATTTGGGATCGGCAGTCCGAGTGATTGTCACGGAATCGCCGTCGATGGTGACTTGGCGGTTGTCGCCGAGCGGCGCGGTGGACACGTCAAGCGACAGGCGTCGGATGTTGCGCGTCGTGACGGCAACTCCATTCCCATTGACTTTGGCGTCGATGCGAGCGACCGCGTGCGGATCCACGAACTCCTCGATCTTCACCCAATACGCGCGTCCGTCGCGTGGGTGTTCGCACGAATAAACAACGTGAAGCGTTTGAGGGTTGCGCTTGAGGTTGAACAACCAATCCATCGTCGCGGGCGGCGGAACTCGCACGCCGTGGCCCGCCGTGGGATGCTCGTTCAGAACGGCGTCTTGATCCAGCGGTTTGAGTTTCTGGAACTGAACTCGAACGTTGCAGATGGCGGACGTCCAATCATTGATTCCGTGCTCGCAACGAATTGGCAGATTGCGAAAGTTCTCGAGCGGCAAGTCGTTTCCGAAGGCGACCAGCGGCACCACGCCGGCAAACACATCCGGCCGTTGCGCGGCGGCGTGCATGATGCCCGTCGCACCCGCCGAGGTTCCGGTCATGTAAACGCGGTTCTCGTCGATGTGGTACGCCTCTTTCGCCCGTCGAATCACCTGCATCACGTCATAGCGGCTCATGCTGCGATAACCCCACACGCCGCGTCCGCTCGGTCGAACACGAATGAAGGGACGCTCCCTCGTCGGCAACAGATCCGAGCCTCCAAAAACCTGTACGAACAGTGGGTATTTGCGGTCCGACTGAAACCCAGGCGGCAGCACAACTTGAAACCCCTGTCGCCGTCCTTCAGCCTCGGAAAAGTAGGATTCGCTGAGCGTGGTGATCGCGTCCGCATCCTGAACGCTCTTTGCATCTGCCGACTTTGGACTCGAAGCACCCGCAGCCTGAGTCTCCGCCAACGCCTCGGTTGGGCAACCAAATCCGCAAACGAAAAGGATGAAGGCGTATTTCATGAATTTCTCTCGGGAAGGAAGAGGTCAGGCAAAGTGATACGGGACACGACCAATGCGACACCGAACTCGAACGACCAGCCACCCCTCGGCGAGCCCCCTCAGCAGCGGATTCGCAGTCGCCGAGTCGGCTGGCCGAACAGTTTCGGGAATTGCGTCTGCCGCGCCTTCGGGACGAGTTCGCGAAGAGGCCGTAATACAATGTAGAACGATTGTCCCAATCGTTCTTCCCGCCGAGCAATTGGGGACAATTGCTCTACACTCTGTCCCTTCAAGCGTGTCCCCGGAGCAACCGGAATTCAGGCGGTTGATTTCTTCCGTGGACCAAACCATCGCCTCGCTCGCCACTCTTCCGCCTCGCGATGACAGGCCGAAACTCGTTCGTGCGCGACCGCCGCCAGCGTTTCTTCCTCGCCGCGTTTCGTGAGTTGCTCCAATTCATCGCCGACAATCGGGTCGCCGACCACCATGCAGATTCGCGGGCCGGGTCGCGGGATCATTGCCTTGCGGGAATAGGCTTGAAACGTGCCCGCGATCCCGATCGGCACGACCGGCACCTGGCCTCGCCGCACCAACGCCACGAAACCGGGCTTGAATTCATTGACGTTACCGTCTGCCGTCCGAGTTCCCTCGGGGAAAATGCCCACCAATAACCCGTGCTGCATACGTCGAGCGGCTTCACGAATCGACGCGGTGCTCGCCGCCTCGCGGCTGATCGGCATCACATAAGTCCGGCGAAGAATCCAGCCGACGATCGGAACCTTGAACAGAGAATCGCGGGCAAGGAAGCTCACCGGCCGGCGAAGAGTCATCGCGAAGATGATCGGGTCCAGGAAACTCTGATGATTCAACAACAGCAGTGCCCCGCCTGCCGGCAACTTTTCACGACCACGAATCTTGACGCCCCACATCGGGATCGCCACCACCAGCAGCATCCATTGCAGTATGAACCACACCCAATTGCGTCGAGTCGGATGCGGAAGCTGCGATTGATCGGTCATGTTTGGTTCCGTCGTGCCCGTTCGGATGATTCATGGTCGCTTGGCGCCGAAGCGGCCAAGGGAAGGGGCCAAAACAACTTGAACAATTGGGGTGCAGTTGGGGTGGCCGGGGTTGGAGCGAGGCACGAGCGAAACCCCAGGGATAATAGCGTCTTCG
>JAQBZS010000367.1 GCA_027622115.1 Planctomycetota bacterium
CCCCGCTGCATAACGGCGTGAAAGTGCCGTCCATCCGACAACAACGCGTTCAAACCACGGTGGACGTGGCATCGGGCGAATCGATCATTCTGAGCGGGCTTACGATTGATGGAACTTCGACCCTGTTCGAAGTGAGCGCGAAAATCGTTGATGAGTCTTCCAAGGACGACGATCTGTTGCCCAAATGAGTCGCCATGCCGACATTCGGCCCGACGGCTGACTGCATCCTACGAATCCCGCCGGAACACCGGCGGGATTTTTTATTTCCCGCCCCCCGGAAACATCCTGGTCCTTCAACGCATATTGCTTGCGTCGCCAGAATTCGTCGCTTTGTTGCGATCAAGAGTTGCCCATCTTGGTGAGAATAGTTGACGCCCGCCGTGCATCGCGATCAGATGCCGCACGACACATTTCGAGTCGTCAAGTACGCCGCTTTACGCGGAATCACATCGAGGATTCATCATGAGCACGATCGGTTTCTTGTTTCCTGGGCAGGGTGCGCAACACGTCGGCATGGGCAAGTCTCTCGCGGAGAATTATCCCGCCGCGCGTGCCCTATTTGACAAAGCGAACGACATTCTGGGTTATGACTTGGCTCAATTGTGCTTCGACGGCCCGGCTGAAAAGCTCGACACCACGGAAGTCAGCCAACCGGCGATCTATGTCGCCAGCCTCGCGGCCTTGGAAATGTTGCGAGCCGAGCAGTCGTCGCTCGTCGAGTCCTGCTCGCTAACTGCGGGACTGAGTCTGGGCGAATACACGGCGCTGGTGTTCGCCGGCGTGATGTCGTTCGAGGATGGGTTGAAAGTCGTCAAGTGTCGCGGAGAAGCCATGCAGGCCGCTTCGGAAAAGACGCCATCGGGAATGGTCAGTGCTCTGTTGTTGGAAGACGAACAGATCGAAGCCATCTGTCGGCAAGCGTCCGAAGTCGGCGAGATTCGGATCGCAAATCGGCTGTGTCCGAGCAACCGTGTGTTGTCCGGAACCAAGGCCGCTTGTACACGGGCCATGCAGCTCATTGAAGAGGCGGGCGGACGGTTCATCGAACTGACGGTGGCCGGAGCCTTTCATACGAACATCATGAAACCGGCCGACGATCAACTGGCCGCAGTGCTGGCCGAAACACCGTTCGCGTCGCCCCGCATCCCGGTGTACTCGAACGTGGACGCCGCGACACACTCGGACCCGGACGAAATCCGCAAGCTGCTCGTCCGGCAAGTGATCAGTCCCGTGCTGTGGGAAGACTCGATGCGGCTCATGACCGCAGCCGTTGACGAGTTCTATGAAATCGGCCCCGGCAAAGTCCTCAAGGGCTTGATGAAGCGGATCGATCGCAAGAAGCCGTTCAAGACGGTCAACGACGCCGGAATCTTGTGACCAGCAAAGTTTCGGAAACTTCCGATTTGGGCTGAAAGTTGTGTCGTGTCGGCCCGGTGAGACTCGCTCTACTTAATACGTGTCCGTAAGACGGGACCATTGTCCCGTCGAGTAGCCCCGAACGGGACAATGGTCCCGTTCTACGGATCCGTCACGCGTTTGTAACCAAGGCGTGTGTCGGTCCAGTGTGATCCGTCTGCATCACGTACACTCGCAAGCGCCCATCGCCCCCACGCGAGGTTAAACTCGTATCTGGTGACCGGCTGAATTGCTCGTTGCGAACTCACTGTCTTGTCTGTGGAGAATTGCTCATGAGTCCACGAATCCTGTTGGCGATGTGTTTGAGTCTCGTACTTTGGCCGGCTATTGCCCAAGCCGATGCGGACGGTGACCTCGCCGCTGGAAAGGCGGCACTTGGCCAGGGAAACGTGGACGTTGCTCTGCCGCTGCTGAAGTCCGCTGCCGAAGGGCTGCCACAGTCGGTTGACGCCCAGTTGTCGCTTGCGGAATGCCAACTGCGACTGGGGAGTCTCGACGCGGCACTCGGGCAATACCGAGCCGTGGTCAAGCTTTCGAAGGATCATGCACGAGCCAACCAAATGGTTGCCGCTCTTTCCGGGCAACGGAATTCGTTTGCAGAAACCGTGGCGACGGCTCGCGAGTTGGTGAAGTCACTGGCCTTCTCAGAGGCGACTTCGCTGATCGCGCATGCGATGCGTTTGCCGCATGGTTCCGCGCAGGGTGAAGAAGCATCTCTGTTGATGGCGGAAGCTCGGCTCTGGGGCTCGTCCGGCACGCATGCATTGGCCGATGCGATCCAGCTCGTGCAAACTAGTTCCGACGCCACGACCGTTAGTCAGGCCAAAGTGATTGCGGCGCTTGCGATGCTGGCCAACCCGAAAGACGGGGCCATCGAGAAAGCCGATCAATTCCTGCAAGGGCTTGGTGAATTGGACGCCCAGTGGCTGGGTCGAGCCAATGTCGTACGGGCCATGATTGCTGTGAGTCGTCACGGTGACCCCATCGCGATTTCGAATCAAATGGCGTCGATCAGTTCCCTCCCCAATGGCACTTTCCGCACCGGACTCAGCCATCTCGCCGAGGAACATCTCGTTGCCGCTGCCCAAGTCAGACTGAAAAAGGGTGATTCGGCAGCGGCACTCGCGATCGTGTGGCCGATGGTCAGCAATCAGAAGCAGTTGCCGAAACCGGGCGATCTGTTGAAAGAAGTCGCGATCGGCAACGGCTGGGTGGTGAATGCTCAGTCCAACAGCAGTGCGACCGATCGCATGGTCGTGCAACTCGTGGCGATAGGTCTCGCGGATTATCAACGCAGCCCCGATGCGGAATCTTCATTGTTGGGCTATTGGCTGGCCGTCGAATTGTTCGAAGCCACCTCGCGGTCGGCCGACCGAACGCACACGTCATGGGTTGGTTTGGCTGATGACATGAAGCAACTCAGCCGAATCCCCAAAGCACGCAAGACCGGCCAAGCACTCAGCCATCCCGACACGGTACAGCGAGCCATTTTGCTGAAACTTGCGGCTCAACCGCTTTCTGCCGTCGACTTGAAGAAAGTCGTGGATGAGATCACCGCACACATCGACCGCTATGACAAGGCCGGTGATTTGGCAACCGGGCTCGCTCAATTTGCCACTGTAAAAGCAAACGCAAAGTCATGGGATGTGAGCTTGGTGAGTCCGCTCGATTCGCTGGCGATCGGAACCGGTCACCGACACTTGGTGGACGGTTTGATCTCGCGATTCGGAAAAGCGGGACAGGCGGAATTCAACACGGCTCAGTCGGCGGTGCTACTGAAGGCGGTTGATCAACTCAACGCGTTTGACGCGGCGGCGTTGGCTTTATCGGGAAAATGGGCCGCGAATTACGCGATGCCCGTCGCAGTCGCAACGGAAATCATCAATCGGTACGCCAAGGCCAATCAATGGTCGGCCGCCGAGCAAGCCTATGCCTTGTGGCATGCCGCAGATGCCGAAGCGGGACAGTGGGCTGTGGTCGAACTTCGAATTCGTCAGGCCACTTCGATCGAAGATCAACTGCTGTCGGCTCGTCGAGCACTCGGGGCGGAACTTGGTGCGGGGTTGAAACTTCAATTGGCGGGCATCGTCAAACTTGTCGACGCTGCCGCTGCCGAGCGCAATCAGCAGCGCGCCGCCGTGATCGCGGATGGACTGATTCAACGTTACATCCAATTGTCTCGACCGGATCTGGCCGATGCGGTCGTGGATGCGATCGCCGGTGAAAATGGAGCGAAGTCATTGGCGGCGTGGTCACTGTGGACGCGAGCGAACTTGCTCGAACGCAAGGCAGCGATGGCTCTCGCGGAAGTCGCCCGCAACACCGACGATCGCGGCAAGCTGGCCTTGAATCCCAATCACAAGGCTGAATTGCTGTTGCTTGACACGTTGATCAAGTCGCACACCACTTCGAAATATGCGGTGCAGTCGGTGGGTCGAGTGCGACAGATCGCGCAGAACTACCGTAGCTATCGCGCCTATGACACATCGACGTCCGTGCTGGCGGGGTTCTTGAAGACTCACGCGAATTTGGCGGCCGCCGAACAGGTCGAATACGAGATCATTCAGGTCGCGTTGTCCAAGGCGCAATACGGCTTCGACAACCGCGAATCGAAAACGCCGCCCGCCGCGCTTTCGGCGGAATACTCGGCCGCGATCGACGGACTGGCCAAGTTCCTCACCGACCATCCGACCAGCGAGTTGGCGGTCAAGGCCGAAGAAGACCTGTTTACAATCGGACGCATTCACGGAGACGCCGGTGCTTGGAATGTCACTCGCGATGTGCTCAAACGCTTTACGGCGGCGATCCCGAACTTCCGCTCGCCGTCGTACTTGAAGTTCTTGGAAAGCGTGACGTATCTCGGCGAGTTGGATCCGAAATACGCCTTGGCCTTGCTCTCGCCGAATCCCATTGAGCCCAAGGTTGAATTGCCCTATGAGTCGACCGCGATCGTCACTGCTACGGACGGACGGATGACACGGATGACGACGGTTGCCGGTGTGATCGTCAACGAAAACCGACCAGTCGATGCGGCCAAGGAATTGCCGGTCGCGGATGCGAAGCCACAGCCGCCGAAAACACCACTGCCGGGAGAGCTTGCTCCCGGTGGTGGGTTTGGCGGAGGCCGTGGTGGCGGGGGATTTGCTTCTGGATACGCATATGGCGGTCCTGCCGAACCTTCAGCCAGTTCGCTGGCCATGATCCGCCAAAGCCAACAACGCCAATTCCAACGGATTGCGATGTTGGAAAAAGCGGAAGGCAAAGACGCAGAGGTTGCGAATCAAGAAGGCGACTCGGGCCAAGTTTCCGGCGTGGCTCTTCCCAGCGGCAGTTTGCTCTCCGACGCGGAAATGAAGCGGCAGGATGACGCGGCCGACAAAGCCTACGCCCTGTTGATTGCACTCGTGAAGAACGCCAACCCGCGAGATGCCGCAGTGTCGTCGCGATCACGCGAGCAAATGATGTGGCTGTTCGGCTTCTTCGAGGGCCAAATGCGGGCCGATCGAACGGTGGCGTTCATCAATCGCTACCTCACCGACCACCCCACCGACGCCGAAGCACTCCCACTGGGCTACCGAGCCCTGACGGATCGCTTGGCGTGGATCGGTCAGCAACAGCCAACCACGGCGGATCAGAGTTGGATCAACGAACGGCACGCGCAGTTTCAAACCGCTCGCCAAGAGATCGCGGCGTTTATCGCAAAGAACGCGGACGAAAAAACTTGGGCACATACGGCTCGCATGTTGATCGTCACGAGTTTTCAGAACGAGGCCCAATTGGTGCAAGCGGCCAGTCCGCGACGGGCTGGCGGGTTGTTGGTTCAAGCGGCCAACGCGCTAATGTCGCTGCGACGCTCGGCTCCCGATCATCCCGAAGCTGCGAATTTTCCCACACGGCTGTACAACATCGCATCGTTGCTCGCCAATCAGCAGCAAACGGAAGCGGCCGTCGGTGTGTTGCGAAAGATTGCCGTCAAGTACCCCACGCATGGGCTGGCGAATCAATCGTTGGCTCGGATCGCTCAACTGTACGCCACCAACCTCGCCGATCCGCTGCGAGCCGTGCAGGCGTATCAGGAATACCTGAGTAAGACAAACGGCGACCCGTCCGTGCCCACGGCGATCTTCAGTATTGCCGACCAGCTCGCGGGCCAGCAGCGATACCTGGAAGCCCTGCACGTGTACGGCGTGTTTGTCGACAGCTTTCCGACCGACCAACGAGCCGCCGCCGCGTTGCATGCCATTGGTAAGACGCATCAAGCCAACGGGATTTGGACGGACGCGCTGACGGCCTATGACCGGGTCTTCGAGGAATATCCCACGGCCGAGATCGTGGCTCAGGCGAAACTCGACGTGGCCGAATGCCGCATCAACTTGGGCGAATGGTTGGAAGCTCGACGGACTTATGAAGAGTACCTGACCAAGTATCCCAAGCACGCTCAGGCCAAAGTGGCCACGTCTCGAATGGATGTGCTCAAGCAGTTGGATCGATTTCAGAATCTACTGGCGGACGACATGATCGACCGCAACAAGGATGACGCGCAATTCCAGATCGGACGCACGGTGCTGGAGCAGTTGCAGAATTCCGTGAAGGCCGTCGAAGAATTCCGCAAAGTCGTGGCCCAATTCCCCAAGAGCGACGTGGCCGACGACGCGCAATTGGAGATGGGCAAGGCACTGATCAGCATGCAGCGGCTCGACGAAGGCCGCTTGGAATTGCTCAAGGTGCCGACGCTGTACGAGGGCAGTTCGCTGGCGGACGACGCCCTGTATCTGATCGGACAAAGCTACGAACAACAGGCCCAGGAATTGGCAGGCGTCTCGCAGGCCAAGGCTCGCGAGGAATCGCACGAACGTCGGCAGAAGTCCGCGTACAAGATGTTCAATGATCAAGTCCAAATGGACGCGGCACGCTTGCAAGGCCGCCGCGGGCAGGCCAAACAGAGCGGCGATTCAAAACAGCTCGGTTTGGAAGATGCCAACACGGCATGGCTGTTGAACAGTTCCGCAGCCAGCAACTTGTTCTGCCAGGTTGCGATCGCCGAAACGCAAACGGAAACCGAAACCGCTCTGCAATTGGCCAATCGTCGTGATCGGATCAACGACGCGTTTCGCGAAGCCGTCATGATGTATACGCGATCCGCCACCGAGTACCCGCTGGGCGACAAGACGGACAGTTCGCTGCTGCGAATCGCGTCGATTTTCGAATCGAATCTCAAAGACCGCGCGTCCGCGATCGACACCTACCAAAAGGTGGTCAAGCTGTTCCCAGGGACGCCGGTGGCCGAGGACGCTGCTTGGAAAGTGGCACAGTTCCACGTGGACGAGGCCAGTTTTGCGGCGGCGGCGGATTCGCTCAAGAACTTCATTCGCAACTATCCCGGCAGCCGCCGAGTCTCCGAAGCACAGTTCTCACAAGCCGAAGTCTTGGAACAACTCGGCAAGTGGAACGACGCGATGGATGCGTACGAAATCTTCCGACAGAAGTTCCCGAACCATCCCAAGGTCGCGCTGGCGGCTCAGCAAATCACATGGATCAAGACGTACCGTAAGTAGAGTGTAAGACGGGCACTCTTGCCCGTCTGCCGGTGTAAGACGGGCACTCTTGCCCGTCTGCCGGTGTGAAGGCGGGCACTCTTGCCCGTCTGCCAGAGTGAAGACGGGCAGGAGTGCCCGTCCTACAGTTGCGGCACTCATTCAACCACGACTTCAAATTCCTATAGGAACCGA
>JAQBZS010000368.1 GCA_027622115.1 Planctomycetota bacterium
TATTGGCCGCGTAGAGAATAGATCTGCTCCAGTCGAGCTTCGAGCGAAAAGACCGCTTTTCATCCACGCCATCTCGGCGGTTTGCAGGAATGGCCACGATAAACGCGAAGAGACACAAGAATCACAGCAGCCTTTTTGTGTTTCTTGTGGCCAGCGCAGCCAGGACCCCCGCCGCTCGCTGTACCTGCCGGTCGTCCGGGACCCAGTCGCGTTCCCGGCAACGTCTTGGTTATCGTGCGATGCAGAAATGACGTACCAACAGATTGAGATCAAGTCCCGTTGTCGACATCGAACAACGAGTCGAGGAACATTTCAATGCGCAAGCTTCCGTCGGCGATCGCGGTCCTGCTTTTTATTGCGACCGCGTCCATCGGTCATGGAGCCGATTTCAAGAACGATTTACCGCCGGTCAAGCCGCGCACTCCGGCCGAATCCATCAAAGAGATCGCTCAAACCGGCGGATTCCAGATTGACTTGGTTGCGGCCGAACCGTTGGTGCGGGATCCCGTCGCCATCGACATTGACGAGAGCGGGCGGATGTACGTCATTCAACTGCCGCCGTACAACGCGTACGCGGTCGAAGGCTTCGACGTCAAAGGCTCGATTCGTTGGCTCGAAGACACCAATCACGACGGCAGCTACGACACGGCCGGTGACTTCGCCACGGACCTCAACTATCCCACGGCGCTCGCCGTGTGGGACGGTGGCCTCTTTGTGGGCGACGCGCCCGACTTGATGTACCTCAAGGACACTGATGGCGACGGCAAAGCGGATTCGCGCAAAGTCGTCTTTACCGGGTTCGGCAAGGACCGCGCCGGTGAAGCTCAGCTCAATTCGATTCGCTGGGGGTTCGACAACCGCTTTCATCTTTCCACGGGACTGGACGGCGGCAACGTCCAAGCGGCTGGGTCGACCGTCGCCGCTCAGTCGACTCGCAGCCGTGGCTTCACATTCGACCCTCGCAACCTGGGTCAATTCGAGTTGACCAGTGGCGGCGGCCAACATGGGATGAGCATGGATAACTGGGGCCGCAAGTTCGTGTGTTCCAACAGCGTCCCCGCTCAAACGCTGATGTTCGACGACCGCTATGTGGCTCGTAACCCGCACGTAGCCGCACCGGGCGTGGAGGCGAACATTGCGCCGGACGGCAAGTTCACAAAGCTGTATCGCATCAGTCCGCCCGAACCGTGGCGCGTGTTGCGGACCCGATTGCGTCGCGAAGGCCAGTTTCGCGGGTCGGACGAAGGCGGTAAGCCTTTCGGGTTTTTCACCGGGGCGACCGGCATCACGATCTATCGCGGAGACGCATGGCCCGACGAATATCGCGGAAATCTGATCGTGGGCGACGTGGCCAACAATCTCGTCTACCGAGCCCGGCTGGAGACGAAGGGCTTGGAACTCGTCGCGCACCGAGCCGATCCCGACCAGGAGTTTCTCGCCTCGAAAGACATTTGGTTTCGCCCCGTCCAATTTACCCACGCTCCGGACGGCACGCTGTATGTGTTGGACATGTACCGCCACTTGATCGAAGGCGCCGCGTTTCTGCCGCCGGAATTCTTCAAGCATCTCAAAGTGATGGACGGGCACGACCGCGGTCGCATCTATCGGATCGCCCCGAAAGGCTTCCAAATCCCATCACGAATCAAAACGAACTTGGCACGTTCCTCGACGGCGGAACTCGTTTCACTGTTGGATCATGAGAATGGCTGGCATCGTGATGCGGCGTCACGTTTGATCTACCAACGACAAGACACGTCTGAAGTTGCCGCGATGCGAACACTGGTCGCCGACGGACTTCGCCCGGAAGGTCGCATGACAGCATTGCACGCGTTGGCTGGACTTGCCCGACTGCGCGAAGACACGCTGCTCGGTGCCTTGTCCGACCGTTCGCCCAACGTTCGATCGCAAGCCGTCCGGGTGTCCGAGCAATTCGTGAACAAGTCGTCCGCCATTCGGGCTCGGCTGCTGCAGATGGTGCAGGACGAGTCGCTGGTTGTGCGGTATCAGCTCGCGTTTTCATTGGGCGAAGCGAACGGTGCGGGCCAAGCTGCGGCGCTGGCAACACTTGCCGTGCGCGATGGTGCGAACCGATGGATGCGACTTGCGATTCTCAGTTCGGCCGGCGAAGTCTCCGGCGAGCTATTTCGGCGTCTTGCCACCGACGAAGAATTCAAAGCGGCGGCGGTGTTTCTGCCGGAATTGGCGAGACAGATCGGATCGGCCGCTCGCGCGAGTGACCTGGCTGCGGTGCTCAACGTGTTGAATCGCATTCCCGCTACGCGCAAATCGCTGAAAGAAGCCGTCGTCAAAGCGCTACTCGAACGGCTCAAAGGTCCGCAACGAGCACGGATTGTCGCGGCGACGGGCGGAGCGGCCGCAGAAGTCCTCGCGGGGTTGTTGGCCGACGCGAAACGGCAATCGATCGACAAGAAACTTGAGACCGCGAAACGCGTGGAAGCCGTTCGCAGCCTGTCGCTCGGCGGATTCAGTGACGTTCAGCCGTTGGCAAAAGTGTTGCTGGACCTCACGCAACCCGCCGACGTCCAATCCGCCACGATCGGAGTGCTCGGCGAATTCGATCAGCGTGAAGCCGCGACGTTGCTCATCGAAGTCTGGCCCACGCTCAGCCCGAAGTTACGGCAGCAAGCCGCCGAGACATTGTTTTCGCGACCGGAATGGCTGACGCTCTTCTTGGCGGCCGTGGAAGACGAAGGAATCGGCCGGGCGGACATCGACACCGCCCGTGTGGCTCTCTTGCGTCAGCACCCGCGGTCGGACATTCGCAAACGCGTCGAAGCCGTCTTTGCCGGGAAAGTCGACACCAATCGAGCCGAGGTGGTGCGGGCCTATCAACCGGCACTCACCAAGCAGGGCGACGCCGTCAAGGGCCGCGTCATCTTTCGCAAGGTGTGTGCCACCTGCCATCGCTTGGAAGACCACGGCCAGGCCGTCGGGGCGGAGTTGAAAGGCATTGGTGATCGCGGCTTGGCGGCCGTGTTGCTCAACATTCTCGATCCCAACCGCGAAGTGAAGCCGCAATTCTTCAGCTATGTGGTCGTCACGTCGGAAGGCAAGATCCTCACGGGGATGATCTCGAAGGAAAACGCGAACAGCATCACGATCCAACGCCCGGACGGAAAAGCCGTGGACGTGCAGCGATCGGATATCGAAGTCCTCAAGAGCACGCCCTTGTCGTTCATGCCCGAGGGACTGGAGAAGGAAATCGACGTGCAGTTGATGGCGGACTTGCTGGAGTACCTGAATTCGGTCGCTCGTTAGATCAAACCGCCAAATCTGAAAGCCGTAAGCCTGACCCCCAAGTCCTCAACTCGCGTGTTTCGTGATTGGAGTTCAATTCGCCCAGAGTACCGGGAAACACTCGGTCGTCACCCTTTTGAATTTCGGGCGATGTCGTTGATTCGGCATGCCTTCGAAAAACGCGTCAGTAGAGAACTTGGGGGTCAGGCTTACGACTTTCAGATTTGGCGGTTTGCCGTTGTTGGTGAATTCCACGTCGATCGACCGCCAAATCTGAAAATTCGTAAGCCTGACCCCGATCCCCCAAAATGTGACAAACTCGAACAAAGGATCAGACCCCTTTTTCTGATTGCTTCTCGTGCCTGATCTGCGGTTGGGTGTTGAATCCCGCATTGTCTGCCGAATTCCTTCTCGAAGGTTTTGTGTGACTCATCACATCTTGACAGTCTCCCACTGCGGTAGGTACACATCTCCCACCGCAGTAGGAATCGTGCAGGAGCCCAGTCAAGTGTGAAGGAGCAGCGGTGGAACAGAAACGTCGTCTGGCCGAGTTGCAGCTCGCCATCATGCAGGTGTTGTGGGACAGCGGTGAAGCCACGGTGGCCGATGTCCGAGACGCACTCAGGCCGGGTCGAGAACTGGCCTACAACACCGTCGGCACCATGCTGACCAAGATGGAAGCCAATGGTCAGGTTCAGCATCGGTCGGAAGGCCGAGTCAACCTGTACAGCGCCGCCTGGAAACGGGATCAAGTCAGCCAGTCGATGGTGTCGGACCTTGCCGAGCGACTGTTCCGGGGCAATGTCTCGGAACTCATGTGCCATCTCTTCGATGGCTGCGATGTGACTCGCGATGACATTACGCAACTCAAACGCCTGATCCGCCAAAAGGAAAAGGAGCTGCGAGATGACGCTTGAATTGATTTCATTCGCTCGCTCCGGCGTGGTCGTTTTGTCGACCTACATGATGCACTCGGTCGTTTTGCTGGGTGCAACTTGGTTGGTGTTTGCGGTGCTGCGGCCCGCCAGTTGGACCCTCAGAGAACGCGTGTGGCGATGGATGGCCGTCTTGCCGTTCGTGACTGTGTGCGTGCAATTGGCGTGCGTCGATCACGGCCCGTTGGTTACGTGGACCTTTGTCGAAACGCAGGCAGATGTCGCCAACGTCGTCAGTAAGAACCGTCAGGCGAATTCGTTGACGAGTCCGCAATCAACTGCAAACGACAAACTCCAAAGTCAGTTATCCAAGAAGTCCTCGACGTCAGTTTCAGACTCGGACGACTGGTCGATAACGATCGTCCCCGGCCCGGTCGCGGAAGTCGATGGGTTGGACGCACTCAAGTCTGATGTAACTGAAGCTGGGGTGACTAAGGCTACGGCTGATTCGACGATGACAACTCCGCCTGCTCCGGCACATTCGGAATACGCGCCGTCGCCGTCGAGTGATGGCTCTCTCGTAGCAGCAAGCCAACACGCCCCGATCGGCAACGGTCGAATTCGGCATGAGAAGTCTGACTCAACCGAGACTGTTCGAACTCCAGTGTTAACGCCGATTCTCGATCAGCTCGTGCCCGAGTCGAGTCCAGTTGAATCGACTTCTGTCGTTGCCCATGCGAGTACCGCGAATTTGAACGGCAAGAGTGTTAACTCTGAAGCGGCTGTGATACCGACTCATATTCCCAGTGCCACAAGCGCGGGGTTGTCGATTGCCTACGCCGCGTTGAGCTGTGTGGTGGGTTGGATCACGATCGGCGCGGTCAGCTTTGTGTTGGCAGCCGTGAGTCATCGCCGCTGGTGTCGATTGGCAGCCGAGTTACACACCGGTGCGGCTCGGCGGATTGTGGACTCAATCTGTCAACGATACGGGATTCGTCGGTCGATCCGTCTGCTGTCCGCCGACGAGTCCACCGATCCTGCTGCCTTCGGCTTTTGGCGTTGGGCGATTGTGTTGCCCATCGGGATCGAGAGCCGACTCGACAAAGACCAACTGCGAGCCGTGTTGACGCACGAAGTTGCTCATCTTGTACGAGACGATACACGTTGGCTATTCGTTGGCGGGTTGTTGCATCGCTGCTTTGCGTGGCAGCCGCTGAATCTATTGGCAGTGCGCGAGTGGCGCAGGGCGTCGGAATGCCTGTGTGATGACTGGGCCGTGGAACGTGGTGTCACCGGGATTACGCTCGCGAAGTGTTTGACACAGTTGGCCGAGTGGCGGCTCAATTCGGCTGCTTGCAGTGCGGGACTGGCGGCAGTTGGTGCCAAGAGTTCGTTACGCATGCGAGTCGAACGTTTGCTGACGGCTAAGCCCGCGCGTGACGTTTGGCAACGCGGTTGGAGTGGGGTCGTGATGGTGGTCGCGTTTTTGGGCATTGCATGGTTGCTGGTTCACAGCGGGCCGAGGACATCGTGGGCGAAAGAGCCGTCCAAGCCGCCGCCGCCGCCGCCAGTCGAGTCAGATCAATCGGATGATCAAACAAAGGCGGCACCGTCCAAGAGTCCGCGTGCCAGTGCCAAACCTGTGACCGAAAACTCGGACAACCCACTCGCGAGTGATCCCGATTCATTGAATGCCGAGATCAAAGAATTGCTTCGCGATCTGGACCGCGCCATGCAGTTATTGCGCGCAGATGACGATCCGGAAATCAAACAAGTCGTGGATCAGATCCGGCTGCGTCTGCAATCCATCGGTCACAACCAATAGGAACAGAGTGTGTCGAATCGGTGAGCCATTGATGTCATTGAGACAAACGTTTTGTTTTATCTGCTTTCGCTCCGATGCGTTTTGAAAGGGAATTCACTGCACAGAATGCAACAAATGCTGATCGCTGTGACCGTACTGATCTGTGCGAATTCGTGGGTCATTGCCGAACCGTCGCCCAAGATCACTCCGATTGCAGATCCTCTCGCGACCATCGAATTGAATGGCGATCAATCAGCCGACATTCAGCTGGGGTTTTCGCTGGTGGTGACGTCCAAGACTCGGATCTTGAGCGTGCGGGGATTTAATCCCAACGTAGTCACCGTCGAAGCGTTTGGAGCAAAGGCGATTCGAATTTTGAGCAAGACCGCTGGAACATCTCCGGTCGTCATTCGCGAAGAAGGCGGCGCCGAGAACAAGCTCGACATTCGCGTGTTTTCGAAGTCGCTCAATCAGTTGGACGCTCTTCTGCGGCGGCTATATCCCGATACCAAACTCGTGCTGCATGAGGTGGGAGCAGGCCTGCTCATTCGCGGCGAGGTTGCAGACGTCATTGAGGCCGAGCAAATCTTGGAAATCGGCAAACAGTTCTATCCGGAAGTGCTCGACCAATTGCGACGCAAGGACGCGTCCGCAGCGTTGAGCGGCACTCAGAAACTAAGTGCTCGTCCGAATCACGTTTCCAACCCGAAACAGGTCGCAAGCAAGCCGGAGACGCGAACGTTTGACATTCGTGTTGATTCGCATCTCCTTCGTCTGCTCAATCCGGGCGACAAGATCGACGTTTATCGAGCGAAACGAGACGACGACGACTTTCTGACTTTGGTCGCGGCCGATGTCACGTACAACAAGACCAGTGGGACGACAGACTTTAACAACTCGATCGAGATCGAAGTCTCCTGCGAACGGAGCGTCGGGGAAAAGGTCCTGTCCGCCGGCATTGGGAAGCCGTTGCACTTTCGACCATCAACACAGTGGTCGAAACAAGCGGCCGGCATCAATCGAGACGCATTAGTGAGGCTGCTGCGAACTGGCACGAAGTCGGATGCGCGGGTGACTGACGAGCTATTGGTGATGTCCATGCTTAGAAGCTATCTGAAAAAGGGGTCTGACCCTTTGGAGGCCTCGCTAAACCCCGGCAAAAACTGAGGC
>JAQBZS010000369.1 GCA_027622115.1 Planctomycetota bacterium
CTTAAAACGAAATCGGGCGCTAAAACTGCATTTTCAGCGAACAAAGAGGCCAATCCTGTTCCTTCCCAAGATGTGTCCGGCACGGACTGAATTGCTTTGAACCACCCGACCCCAGCCCTCCTTTCACGGCAGACAACATCGATATTGAAGCGGATGCAATGATCGCCAACACATCCAATCAGGACCAATCGCCCGACGACAAACGTCGCGCCTGGTGGATCCTGGCAATGAACACCACGGCGTTTGTCGTGTGTTTCGCTGCATGGATGATGAATGGCGTGTTGATCACGTTCCTCGTCGATAATGGCGTGCTCAAGATGGACCCGTCCGAGATGGGGTGGCTGATTGGTATCCCCGTTCTGACCGGTGCCATCTTTCGACTGCCGTTGGGAATCGCCACCGACAAGTGGGGTGGACGCGTCGTCTTTGGCTGGTTGTTGCTACTCACTGCCGTGCCGATGTTTCTGGTGAGCTACTGCTCAACCTATTGGCAGTTCTTTATCGCGGGTCTGGGTTTTGGACTCACAGGCGCCAGCTTTGCCGTCGGCATTGCGTACACGTCGGTTTGGTTTCCAAAGCATCAACAGGGCACTGCGTTGGGAATCTTCGGTGCCGGAAACGCGGGAGCCGCGTTGACGAGCCTTGGTGCGCCGCACCTGCTGAATTGGCTGACGAACAACGGCGAGAACATCGAAGGCTGGCGACATCTTCCAAAACTTTACGCGGCCACGCTGGTCATCATGAGTGTCGTGTTTTTCCTCGCCACGACGAACAGGTTGCCACCGGGGAGCGCGAAGAAATCGATGGGCGAACGCTTGGCTCCACTGAAGTCCGTCCGCGTGTGGCGATTCGGCCTGTATTACTTCTTCGTGTTCGGTGGATTCGTGGCGCTCGCTCAGTGGCTCGTGCCGTACTACGTCAACGCCTATGCGATGTCGATTGCCATGGCGGGGGCGCTCGCAGCGGTTAACAGCTTTCCATCCGGTGTCATTCGGGCGGCCGGCGGGTGGATGTCGGACAAGTGGGGTGCCCGGATCGTGATGTACTGGGTGCTCGGTGCGTCGTTGCTGTGCTGTGCTTTGTTGATCGTGCCGCAGATGGAGATCCGCTCGCCGGGAAGCGGCATCATGGCTAAGGCTTCAGGGCAGGTCGTTTCCGTCACCGAAGATGAAATCGTTGTCCAGTCCAAGAAGGGCGACAACAAGGCATACGCGCTCCGCAAGAAGGATCGCGAATTGGTGACGGGCGAAGAACGCCGCTCCGGGCTGATCATCTTGCCGCGGTCAATGTCCTGTCACGGTCGGCCAAGAAGTCACGAAGAAAGAGCTGCTCGCACGCGGCATCACGCACATCTTTTTCCAGGCCAACGTGTGGGTCTTCACCGTGCTGAGCTTGATCCTCGGGGCCGTGATGGGGATCGGCAAAGCGGCGGTCTACAAGCACATTCCCGACTACTTCCCCAACGACGTGGGGGTGGTCGGCGGAATTGTCGGCGTGCTCGGTGGACTTGGCGGATTCGTGTGTCCGGTGATCTTCGGGTACTTGCTGCGAGCCACCGGGCTGTGGACGTCGTGTTGGATGTTCTTCTTCGCATTGGTCGCGATTTGCATCGTGTGGATGCATCTCGTCATTCAGAAAATGCTCCGCACCGAAGTGCCCGAAGTCGCACGGCGGATTGAGTAGGCAATCATGGCACGCACACCCGAACGATGGGATGTCGAGGACGAGGCCTTTTGGGACTCGACCGGCAAACGGATCGCGAATCGCAACCTCTGGGTTTCGATTCCGAATCTGTTGTGCGGGTTCGCGGTCTGGCTGTATTGGGGCATGATCGCCAAGACAATCCAACGGATTCACTTCGCCAACCCCGGACTCTTCAACTTTACGTTTCTCAACGACGGCCAACCCTTCGGCGAGAACGGCTACAAGACGTTGATGTATACGTTGCCCGCCGTGGCCGGATTGGCGGGCGCGACGCTGAGGATTCCGAACGCATTCATGATCGCGATCTGCGGCGGACGGAACGTCAAGTTCATGACCACGCTGCTCTTGATCTTGCCCGCGATCGGTACGGGGATCGCGCTGAGTCGCCCCGACACGATGTTCTGTATCTACATCACGTTCGCGGCGCTGTCGGGTGTTGGCGGCGGAGCGTTCGCGTCGTCGATGTCCAACATCTCGTTCTTCTTCCCCAAGAAGATGCAAGGACTGGCGCTGGGGTTAAATGCGGGGCTTGGAAATCTCGGCGTAAGCCTGATGCAGTTCCTGGTTCCGTGGGTGATTACGTCCGGCATCTTCGGAGCACTCGGCGGGGAACCGCAGCAGTTGGGTTCGGGCGAGCAACTCTGGATTCAAAACGCCGCGTTTGTGTGGGTGCCGATCATGACGTTCCTCGCCGTGTTGGCGTGGGTCTTCATGAACAACCTGCCGCAGCACGAGTGTGGGCCGACTCCGATCGCGATCGGCAAGTATCTGTGGTTGCAGATGATCGGATTCCTCGGCGCGGGAATCGGAGTCGTGTTGTTGGTGTTTGCCCGAGTGCCGATTCCCGAGTTGATTCGCATCTTCTTGGTTGTCGCGGCGGCTGTGGCGTCGACGCTGTTGATGCTGAAGTTCGCAACGCCGCAGACCATTCAAGAGCCGCTCAACAAGCAATTCGCGATTTTCCGTAACAAACACAACTGGGTGATGACGTGGCTATACACGATGACGTTCGGATCATTCATCGGCTACGCGGCGGCGTTTCCCAAGTTGCTGGACGACATCTTTGTCACCAAGACGAACGGTCTGGTAACGGCCAACTACATCTGGATCGGCGTGGCGGTCGGTGCTCTTGTGCGACCGGTGGGCGGTTGGCTGTCGGACAAGTTCGGCGGAGCGCGAGTCACACAGTGGGATACGTGGATCATGGTGGGGTCGACCATTACGGCCGGCTACATCGTGTCGCTCGCCGGTGAGAGTGAAACCCCCGAGACGTATTTCATCCCGTTCCTGCTGACGTTCATCGTGTTGTTCGCGACGACGGGCATCGGCAATGGATCGACGTTCCGGATGATCCCGTACATCTTTTCGAAGGAGCAAGCGGGACCCGTGCTGGCGTGGACGTCGGCGATCGCTGCTTACGGGGCGTTTCTGATCCCCAAGATCTTCGCCACGCAAATTCAAGCCGGTACGCCGGAAAACGCTCTGTATGGCTTCGCCGTTTACTACGCGAGTTGCCTGTTGGTGAATTGGTGGTTCTACGCGCGAGCCAACGCCGAGATCAAATGTTGAAGGGTTCGTCATGCAACGCATGATTGTCACGGTCATCTTGGTAGTGGGGCTGGGCTTTAGCCTGATGGTGCTTGCATCGGGCGTGGGCTTGTGGCACCTGCCGGACAACCAGCAGGGATATTCGCCGCCGCAGCCGATCGATTACTCACATCGATTGCATGCGGGTGAACTCAACATCAACTGCCGCTTCTGCCACTCGGGTGCGTGGGAGAGTCGGCATGCGGGCATCCCGTCCACCGATGTATGCATGAAGTGCCACAAGTTCGTGACCGATTCGTTCGATGTCATGCAGGCGGAACTCAAGCGGGCCGGCGACGCGAAAGAGAAACCGCAAACCATGGTCTCGGATGAATTGCGAAAACTCTACGACGCCTTCGGTCTCGACAAGGATCTCAAGCCCATCGACGGCGTGGAGCCGAAGAGCATCCCGTGGGTCCGAGTCCACAACCTGCCGGACTATGTCCGGTTCAGCCACAAAGCCCATGTCACTGCGGGGGTGAGCTGTCAGCACTGTCACGGCCCGGTGGAATCCATGGAACGCATGAGCCAATTCAGCAGCCTGTCGATGGGCTGGTGCGTGGATTGCCATCGAGAATCCACTGAAGCGGGAATCAACGGAAAACAGGTACACGCTTCGACCGACTGTTCCGTGTGCCATCATTAACCAACGGCGAGATTGATGACTGACGTCCAAAGCAAAACCTGGTGGAAAGGCCCCCGAGAGCAAACGGGTGCCGCGTCGATTCCGCAGCCACATACCGATGGGCCGGCCCAACTCAGCCGACGTCGCTTCTTGGAAGCGGCCGGGTTTGTGGTATCGACCGCCGCCGTGAGTGGCTGCGGTCGCGCTCCGGTCGAAACAGCGCTGCCGTTCGGCGTGCATCCGGAAGGTGTCCAGCCGGGACGCATGAAGCACTATGCGTCAACGTGTCTGGGCTGCGCGGCGGGCTGCGGTTTGCTGGTCGGCACGCGAGACGGTCGGCCGCTCAAGATGGAGGGCATCCCCGAGCACCCGCTATCGAAGGGTGGCCTGTGTGCCGTCGGCCAAGCCGTGCCCCTCGGTCTCTACGACAGCCAGCGTCTCACCCATCCGCTGAAAGGACGCGAAAAAGCCGAGTGGTCGGCGATCGACGACGACGTTATCGCTGCTCTGAAACAGGCTGAGCAAGACGGAGGCGTGGTTCGAGTTGTAACGGGAACCGTCAACAGTCCGACTTTGCAGCACTGCATTGATACGTTTCTGGGGCAATTCACGGATGGCCGACATGTGTCGTTCGACCCCATCAGTTCGTCTGCCATTCTGGACGCCCACGCACGGACACACGGCAAGCGAGTCCTGCCGCATTACAAGTTTGACGAAGCGAAAGTCATCGTGTCTTTCGGGGCCGACTTTCTGGGTACGTGGATTTCACCGGTGGAGTTCACCGCAGGATGGCGAACTCAGCGCGTGCCGGACGAGTCGGACGCGGAGATGTCCTGGCATGTGCACTTGGAAGGGCGGATGTCGCTGACCGGTAGCAAGGCCGACAAACGCTACCGGCTGACGCCGAATGACTATGGGTTGGTGTTGAGCCATCTTGCGGTTCGTTTGGGTGAACTGGCGGGCCGCACTTTGAACGACGTTCCGCCATCCGCCGCATCACCGATCGACGACGCGGATCTCGATCACATTTCTGGGCAGCTTTGGAAGCATCGCGAGGCATGTTTGGTGTTGTGCGACAGCCAAGATGTGCAAGTCCAAGTGCTGGTCAATTACCTCAATGAATTGCTTGGCAACTACGGCAAGACGCTGGACATCGCGCGGCCGAGCCGACAACGACTTGGCAATGATCGCGAGTTGATCGACCTGATCGAAGATCTGCGAGCGGGCAAAGTCCAAGCGCTGTTGGTCGCCGGACCGGATTTGACTCACAACCTTCCGAACCGAAGGGAGATGGCGGAGTTGGTGGCGAAGGTGTCGCTCGTTGTCAGTCTCGCCGAACGAGTGAACGACTTCGCGGAACTCGCGCACTTCGTGTGTCCGGATCACCATCCGCTCGAATCGTGGTTGGACGCCGAGCCAATCAGCGGCGTGGTCAGTCTGTGCCAACCGACGATTCGTCCGCTTGGCAACACGCGATCGATTCTCGAAAGCTTCGCGAAGTGGTCCGGTCGCAAGGCCACGGCGTACGACATCGTGCGAGCCACCTGGCGCGACACGATCATGCCCCGCCAACACAAGACACAGGTCTTCGCGGACTTCTGGAATCAGTCCGTGCATGACGGGTTTGTGCAAGTCGATCCGCTGCCGAGTGAAGCTCACGAATTCAGGCCGGCGGTCGTTAAGTATGGCGATCGAAATGCGAGTCACACGGGTGCGAGTCTTGAGCTGTATGCCAAGATTGGCATGCCGGACAGTCGTCACTCGCACAACCCGTGGCTGCAGGAACTGCCCGATCCGATTTCCAAAGTGACGTGGGACAACTACGTCTGCATGTCACCGAAGACGGCGGCCCGGCTCGACGCAACGGACGGAGACGTTGTGCGAGTCGAGGTCGTCGGTGGTGAAGCGATCGAGTTGCCCGCGTTCATTCAGCCCGGTCAGCACGACGACTTGTTTTCCGTGGCGCTCGGATACGGCAGCAAGGGCACGGAACGATTCGCCGATGTCGGTCCGCAGTGGTTCGAGGCAAGAACCACCGTCGGCGAGAATGGACTGGTCGGCACGAACGTCGCGTCGTTGCTGGCGATCGGTAACGAAACCGTGGGCTATGTTCGCTCGGACGTCAAAGTCACCAAGACCGGTCGCCGGCACGATCTGGCCACCACGCAGGAACACGATCACATCGAAGTTCCTGCCGCCGTCGCACCGCACGGAGCCGAACGCCGCGAAGTCGTGCAAGAGACCACGCTCTCGGCGTTTCGAGTCGACCCGAAATCGGGGGCCGTCGAACTGCATCACGATGTCGAGCATCAGCTGTGGGACGAAGACCATCCCAAGAACGGCCACGCCTGGGGCATGGTGATTGACCTCAATGCCTGCACGGGTTGCTCGGCCTGCTTGATTGCGTGCCAATCGGAAAACAACGTGGCGGTTGT
This sequence comes from Planctomycetota bacterium, assembly GCA_027622115.1. Lineage (GTDB taxonomy): Bacteria > Planctomycetota > Planctomycetia > Planctomycetales > Planctomycetaceae > JAQBZS01. The sequence continues at coordinate 6,352 of JAQBZS010000369.1, forward strand.
CGGACGAGACGAAGTGCGTCGCCAGCGCGAGATGCACTGGATTCGCATCGACCGGTATTACTCGGGCGAAGGCGATGACATCGAAGTCGCTCACCAGCCGATGATGTGCCAGCACTGCGACAACGCTCCGTGTGAAACGGTATGCCCCGTGTTGGCCACGGTGCATAGCGAAGAGGGACTCAACGAACAGGCTTACAACCGTTGTGTGGGAACTCGGTACTGCGCAAACAACTGCCCTACAAAGTGCGGCGGTTCAACTGGTTCGAATATCCACACGACGACGTATTGCAGAATCTGGTGCTCAATCCCGACGTGACGGTTCGATCGCGGGGCGTCATGGAGAAATGTTCGATGTGTGTCCAACGCATTGAGGATGCCCGCATCGACGCGCGAGCCGACGGCCGATCAATTCAGGACGGAGACATCCAAACCGCATGTCAGCAAACGTGTCCCGCACAAGCCATCGTGTTCGGTGATCTCAACGATTCCGAGAGCCGCGTCGCCAAAGCCATGAAAGGCCCGCGACGTTACGGCGTGTTGGAACAACTCAACGTCCGACCGTCCGTGGGCTATTCGAGAATCGTGCGGAACGACCAGGAGGAACCGGATCGTGTCTGATGTTGTCACTGGATTGCGACCGCCGTTGATCACCGGGGACAAGTCCCTGAGTGATGTGACTCGCGATATCTGTGCTCCGCTGGAACGCAAAGCCACGGGTCTGTGGTGGGCGGCGTTTTCCACAGCCGTGGTTGC
>JAQBZS010000370.1 GCA_027622115.1 Planctomycetota bacterium
GACTTCCGCCGCGAGCATTGAACTTTGAACCACCCGACCCCTTCCCCCCTCTCCGCGTTCAAAACCTGCTTGAACTGTTTCCCGTGCAACCCGAGATTTTCAACACGCTAGGACGGAGCCGCCGATCCCACGGTTTCGAGCGGAGAATCTTCTCCGGCGGCCCGGTGATCGAATCATGAGCTTTCAGACACACGTCGGCGAACGATTCGCCCGCATGGCGCTGGCTGGCGTCCACCGCGAATACCCCAACCAAGTCGCTCTCGTAATGACCAGCGATGCCGATGCGAGGCCGCCACGCGAACTCACGCCCGCGTTTTTCGGTTGTTATGACTGGCACTCGGCCGTCCACGGTCACTGGTGTCTTGTGCGACTGGTTCGGCACTTTCCCAATGCGGATTGGGCGCAAGAGGCCAGAAACGCAATTGGTCAAAGTCTGACGGCAACCAACTTACAAGCGGAACTGAAGTACTTGCAGGGATCGGGACGCGACGGATTTGAGCGACCATACGGTCTCGCGTGGCTCTTGCAGCTTGCGGCGGAGTTGCACGAATGGGACGACTCCGATGCGAAGCAATGGCTCGACGAACTTCGCCCACTTGCTCAACTCGCCGTCGATCGCCTGTCGAACTGGTTGGCGAAGTTGAACTTTCCGATCCGCTCCGGGGAACACAGCCAGTCGGCATTTGCGATGGGGCTGAGTCTGGATTTCGCGCGCTGTGTGGCGGACCGGCAATTCGAACGACTGCTCGAACGCCGCACGCTGGATTTTCATCGCCACGATCGACTCGCGCCACTCAGCTACGAACCATCCGGTCACGATTTTGTGTCACCGTGTCTGGCGGAAGCCGATTTGATGCGGCGAGTCCTCGGTCCGCCCGAGTTTGCAGTGTGGCTGGGCGAGTTTCTGCCGATTCCTTCCGGAGACTGGTTGAGTCCCGTGACGATCACGGACTGCGACGACGGCAAGCTCGCCCATCTCGTGGGCTTGAATCTCAGCCGAGCCTGGATGTTGGAAGGGATTGCCGCCGGCTTGCCGATCGAGGATGCACGGCAAGCAACGCTCTTGGCGACGGCGGATCGTCATCGTCAAGCCGGCATCGACGCGGTCTCGGCGGATCACTACGCCGTGGCCCATTGGGTCGGCAGCTTCGCCGTGTACTTGTTGACGCAGCGCGGTTGTCCTCAGAATCGCAACCCCCTCGACAAGTGAGTAAGCCGGCGCTGTTACTTCAACAGACGAGCGTCGTCCCATTGACGAAACTCGGACGACTTGACGAAGTCCTTGAATTCGGCGGCAATCCGCAAATCGCCGAGCTTCGCGCCCATCCGACCTTCTAAATGTTCCAGTAGGGTGACCGTCAGCGGATAGGCTCGTTGATCCAGCGAGATTTGCAGCAGCGTCCAAAACGCGTGCGGCAATTCCGGTTCGGCATTGATCGCGGCTTGGCAAGCTTCGATGGCTCGCACCACGTTTCCGTCGGCGAGATACACACTTGCCCGCAACATGTTGAGATATTCGTCGCCGCCGACAGCCGCGTTGATCTTGTCGATGCAGGCGAGCGCTTTGTCGAAATCCTTGTTTATTACGTGGAACTCGACCGAGATCATTTCGGCGGCCGCGTCGTCGGGATAGGCCTTGCGATACGCGATTACCGCTGCTGAGTATTCGTCCTTGCCCATCGCTTGAGCCGACATCAATCGAGCTAGCAGCACGCTTTTGTCTCGCTGCAATGCCGGCGGCAATTGGCGAGCGATGTGCAGCGCGTCCGCCGGGTGCGTTTTGGCTTTCGCCGTGATTTGCTCCAACCGCCACAAGTTCTGAACGTACTCGCGGTCGCGTGCGTCGAGTGACTGACCGTCTTCCAACGGGAATTGCCGGACGAGTGCCAGGATCGAACGGTGCAACGTTTGCGACAGCGTTTCGCCGCTGAGTGCCACCCACGCGTCGACCGCCACGAAGTCGTCGCCACTCGGTTCCAGGTGGAATTCGTGATAGTTGAAAACGCCTGCCGAATTGAGCAAGCGGAACAGCACGCGAGGCGATTCGTCGACAAGCCGTGCCCGCAGAACTTGGTAGCTGCCGCCATTTTGCACGGCATCGACCACCGTCTGGTCCAGACCAGGCCCGTGTTGCCAAGACAGCACGTCTTGCAAGAAGGACTCGACGGCTTCCGGCGGCAGTGGCATACCAAGCATCGACTTCTTGATGATCGCAGGCCAATCGATCAGCGAACGGATGGCCGGCAAATCACCGTCCGCAACTGCCCGTTGCAACTTGCCGGCAAACCGATTCGCGGTTGCGAGCAGTTCCGCGGTTCGGTCGATCGGTTTCGCGATGTCGACCTCGGGACTCTCGATCGATGCAGCGGATTGACTCGCCGCGGTCGCGCTGGCGGACGGCTTCGCGATTGTCTCGGAGATAGCCGTTTGTTGGGTTGCGAGTTCCGCGGTTGTGGCAAGCTGGTTTTCGGATTCAACGATCGCGGTGGGATTCGCCGAATGCACCTCGGCCACGGCGAACTGCGGCGCATTACGCTTGGGCCACAAAGTGGACGTCGTGACGACCAGCAGCATTGCTCCGATCACAGCGGCCCGAATCCGGTTGCGGCGAGACAGCGGCCATTGCGGAATCGAAAAACTTGCCCAAACGGAAAAACCGGCATCCTCGATTTGCATGGAATCATCCACCTGAAAATAGCCTGCCGATGCACGAATCATCAATGGCCATATAGCTCGGAAATGTTCGAGCCGACGACTGCGAATCGTCATGCATGGCGCTGCGGGATGTTCCTGTTCCACGCGGATTGGTTGGTTCAATCGTCGCGATTTTGCGGGCGTGCGATCGAGTGACAAAGTGCCGCAACCGGAACGACCGATATGACAATCGAGTTCCTCGCAAGTGGTTTAAGAGAGAATCAATATGTTTCGCTTTGGTCAACTCATCATTGCGGCTATCACGCTGGCCTCGACCGGATGTATTGGCTTCGAACGGGATTGGCGCGACGCCCGGCACTCTTGCTTCCCGACCGACGACATTGCAGGTCTGTGGGAAGGCACCTGGTGCAGCCACACCAACGGTCACAACGGGTCGCTGCGAGCCATCATCACTCGCGACTGCAACGGCTGCTATCACGCGCAATTCAAAGCGACATTCCTCGAAGTCGTGCCGTTCGGATTTGAGATGCCCTTGGGCGTCAGCCGAAACGGCGACGTCCACTCGTTGGACGGTTCGGCGGATCTCGGACTCTTGGCTGGCGGCGTCTATCGCTATTCGGGCGAAGCGAATGCCTGCCATTTCGTCGCCAATTACTGCGCGAAGAGTGACCACGGCGTCTTTAACATGACGCGAGTCGCCACGTGTTGCGATTCCGGCTGTTGCGATCAAGGTTGCGACGGAACACTTCAAGACTGTACGAATTCGGCGACACAAGCCCCCCCGAAGCTCGATGCAACGCTCGGCCCCGCGCCCACTGTCGAAGCGACGGGTGCGACCGCCAATCAGCCGGTCGACTTAAGCAAGGATCGCGATTGACGGCTCGAACATCACCATGACGCAATTCGACGGCATCATTTTGGGAACCGGCCACAACGCATTGGTGTTGGCCGGATATCTGTGCCGTTGGGGCCTGAAGGTGTGTCTGATCGATCGCGCGGAAACGCCCGGCGGCGGATTGGCCACGGTCGACAACCCGGTGCTGGATGGGTTTCGACACAACACGCATTCGTTCTTCCATCGAGCGCTCACGGAGATGCCCTGGTATCGCGACCTGGAACTCGAACGGCACGGCGCGCACTACATCGAACCCGAGTTGAACGTGGCGATGCTGCTTCGCGACGGTCGCTCGTTGCAGTGGTGGACCGACTTCGATCGCACCTACGAGTCGTTCTCGCAATTCTCGAAACGTGACGCCGAATCACTCGCGCGGTGGGTCGACGAGTTTCGTCCGATCAACGAACGGATTCTTGTTCCCGAAGCACGATCCGCACCGGTTTCGGAAGCGGCACGGTTGCGAGAATTGCAACGGACACCACTCGGTCGACGTCTGCTGGAAGTGTCCGCGTTGTCGCCGTTGGAATTCGTGGAACGCGAATTCGAGCACGATGTGATTCGCGCAGGACTGCTGTTTTTCAATGGGCTGCGGGAAGTCGACCTGCGACTCAAGGGATTCGGTCATTCCATTCCGTCGCTGCTGGCCGGTCGGCACATGGCACAGTTGTGTGTCGGTGGCTCGAATCGCTTGGCTCGGGCGCTGGTCGCGGACATCGAAGAGCACGGAGGCGAAGTGCAGCTTGAGACCGAATTGCAGGCGATCCTGACTCGAAACGGCAAGGCGATCGGCATCGAAACGGCCGACGGCGATCGTATCTCGGCGCGGCAATTCGTCGCTTCGGGTCTCAATCCGCAGCAAACGTTTTTGCAATTGATCGATGCCGACGCGGTTCCGAGCAACACGCGACAACAAGCCGACGGATTCCAATACAACCTCTTGGCACCGTTGTTCGCGTTGAACGTGGCGTTGGCCGAGGCTCCGCGTTACACGGCGGCCGAAACCGATCCCGAGTTGAACAACGCGTTGATGGTGATCCTGGGGCTGGATCGATTCTCGCAGTTTCACGAGATCGTCACCGCGCACGAAGCTGGCCGGATACCGTCGACGGTGATGTGGGGCGCCTGCCCGACCGTGTTCGATCCGTCGCAGGCCCCGCCGGGCAAGCACACGGCATTCATGTGGGAGAAGTTGCCGTTCGCGGTTCACGGCGATGCCCAGCATTGGGACGAAATCGCCGAGCAGCACGGCCGAGACATGCTGGCTTTGTGGGCGGACTACGCGCCGAACATGCGCGAGCCGAACGTGTTGCATTCGTTTGTGCGTTCACCGCTCGACACCACGCGTGCGTTGCCCAACATGCAAGCGGGAGACTTGCTGGTTGGTTCGTTCGACCACGGCCAGATTCGAGGCGGTCGGCCATTCCCGGAAGCGGGCGGTTATCGGACGCCGATCGATTCGTTGTATCTGTGTGGCGGATCGACTCACCCCGGAGGCAACATCACCGGTCTGTGCGGCTCTAACGCGGCGCGCACGATCGCGAAAGATCTGGGACTGGCAACCTCACGGAATTCGTGATAACCGCTGTTCCACGAACCACTGAAACAGCATCCGAAACGGCGGCGTAAATCGGTCGGGCGATTCATCAAGCTGCCGTTGGATCTCGGGGATCGGCAGGAATTCGCCCGCCGCGATTTCCTCCACTTGTAACGTGGGCGACTCATCGGATCGAGCCACATACAGCACGGTGTGTTCGTTGGCGGTTGCTTCGCAGGCCGCGAACTTGTGCAACCGCGTCAGAGGCGCCGCGAGCCCCAGTTCTTCCGCCAATTCTCGTGGCGCGGAGTCGTCGTAGGTTTCCCCCGCACTCACATGTCCGGATGCGGACGACGTCCATTTCAGCGGGAATTCGTCGCGGGTCGCCGAACGCAGATGCACCAGCAACTCGCCCGCAGAATTGAGCACGAAAATATGCACGGCTCGATGGAGCCACCGCTTGGCATGGACGACGGATCGCGCAGCCCGGCCGATGACATTGTCGTGCTCGTCCACCACATCAAATTGTTCTTCGTTCATGACGTCCCTGCCGTTTCCTGCCGCGTCGCCATCCGCAGAATCCCAAGATCGAAGCGCCCATTAGAACAAATGAAGCCGGTTCGGGAATGAAGGCGATGCCCCCCTCGATTTCGGGAATCGATCCCGTCACGGCGGTGATGTCTGCGGCCGTGACGAACACCTCGAATTCCACCGGAGTCCGGTCGGTTCGGATTCCCAGGATGCTGTCCGAACCTTCGTCGCCAATAAACAGGTAGGACTGGAGTTGGTTCTTGATGCCGGGTATCGCACCGTAGACGAGTCCGGCTTCCAGATTGGCGGTCGTGCCGACGACTCCGTCCAACGCGGCCTTGTCGGCAATTGTGGTAACCACTCCGGACTGTGTGACCTTGTAGATCGCCGTTTCGGCACTCGCCGTGGGATTGTCGCCATCATCGGCGACGACCACATTTCCGTCCGGATCCACCGTCAGGAAGTTGTCGATGTCGACAAACGGGCTGCCCGCCTTCAGCAGCGTGACGGTTCCCGTCGGTGTGATCTTGAAAAGCTCTTGGCTGGCAGACTGGTCGCTGGCCACGTAGAGGTTTCCGCTTGAGTCCGTGGCGATACCGCCGTTCAAGTCGATGTTGGAATTGCTCGAAGCCGCCAGCAACGTGGCTTTGCTGACGAAGACCGCAGCGCTTCCGCTGGTGGCGGCATTGAACGACAGAATCGAATCGGTCTGGTCGTCCACGAGATAACCGGTGGACTGACTGAAGGCGAGCCCCTTGGGGCTGATGTTGGAACCGCTGGACGCGGCCTCCAAAACCGACTTCGACAGATGCACGCTCAGATTCCCGCCCGAATCGAATCTCAGCAACGTATCGGACGCGCGATCCACGAAGAAAAACGCGCCGCCGCCATGAGCGGCACCCGCTTCCAGGAAGTTGACGCTGGTAAAGCCGGTGGTCGCCAGAATGTCGGCGTTCGAGATGATCTGCGTGACCATGTTCGTATACAGGTCAATGTACAACACGCTTTCCGCACTGCCGCTATTGTCGAGTACCCACAGGCTGGCTCGCCCGAATGCGTCGGGTGGATTGATCGGGCCAGCGGACGTGGGACTGCCGACCAGCAGCGCCGCGACGCATCCCATCAGCAGTCGGAATCCGGCATGGAGTGACATTTCAAAACCCGCTCGTTCAAGCGTCATTGCACATACGGCACCAACGCTCGGCCTCTTCGTGTGGTGGACGAACGATCGGCCGTCGTTCGATTCGTGACTGATACAACAACTTTGCGACGTGATCGGTCCGCGATCCGTAAGTCGTGTCATCGGCCGGATGCCTATTGGATGACACGCGATTACATCGATATTTCCAGGCGATGAACGACTCAGTCGAGCGGTCGATACGGATTTACCACCGGAGGTCGTTCGATTTTGTCGCTCGCCTAGAAGCTATCTGAAAAAGGGGTCTGACCCTTTGGAGGCCTCGCTAAACCCCGGCAAAAACTGAGGC
>JAQBZS010000371.1 GCA_027622115.1 Planctomycetota bacterium
GGAGGACGCGCCGGTCGTCCTTCACCCGGTCGTCCTTCACCCGGTCGGCCTTCACCCGGTCGGCCTTCACCCGGTCGTCCTTCACCGGGTCGTCCTTCACCGGGTCGTCCTTCGCCTCGTGGGCGTCGACCGCCAGCACCGAAGTTCGGGGGAGGCGCGTTTAAGAATTCCTCGCGCGTGATTTCGCCATCCTTGTTGGTGTCAATCTGTTCCAGGCGTTGGGCCATGCGTTCGGAAATCTCTTCTCCGGCCAACTTGCCGTCTTTGTCTTCGTCCATGCGGTCGAAGAGCGCGCCACGATCAAACGTGCCACCCGGTCGAGGCCCACCGTCGCCACCAGGTCCGCCGCCGTCCGCTCCCGGTTCTAATCCCGGAACAACCCCTCGCCCCATGATACCGGCCTCGCCATCGGGATTTTCCTCACCACTTGGTTCGGCGCCGACGGTCGGCACGTTCTCCCAATCCCGCAACTCGGCATCCGGTTGCTTGGCCGTGGCATAAGCGGCGACGAGATTCTTGTCACCGGGAAGCACTCGCAGCGACAACTCAAACTGACCCCAGCGCAACAGGCTGAACCACTTGAAATCGTAGACCTCATGATCCTTCGTCTTCGTCGGCCCCGAAGTTTCGGGCACCATCGCCATGCAAGCCTGGGCGTCTTCCAGAGTGATACCCTTGCCCTCATCGATTTTCGCTTGCAAAGCGGCGAGAGAATTTCCGTATCCCTGTTGAGCCCGAGCTTCCATGAGCGCCAGCAACAGCAAGGCTCCGATCGTACACCAGACCAATATCCGTTCCGCCGGATTGCGCTTCTTCGGTTCGTCCTGATCGAGATCATCAATGTCGGGAGCATTTTCTGGGGTGTCGGCGCTCATCGGGTTCCTCGTGCATTCATTCAGGAAATAATCCAGCCGCTCATGATTGGCCGCTTCGTACGGTGTCGGAAGATGCGGGGTGCCTCATCGCGGACATTGGCATACTACTCAAGGCAATTCATCGATCGCCACAACGCAATCGCAACTTTCGGCGTTGGCCGATTGGATTCGCGTTGCGGACGACATCTTTGCGAGCGGCTGCATTTCACCCGACCGCACGAGATGCCGGAGCCGACGTCGGAAGAGCGGGACGGCAGCCTTGTCGAACGCCAGGCGGAACCGCTATTGACCACGCAAACGACCTTTCCCCACTTTGTTCTCGGCTTTGAAAGTGCTTCTTCGATGGTGACCGTCCTGCCGATTGACCGTGCTCTTGTTCCCGTTGACTCCGCCGCCGCCGAGCAATTGATCGCCCGCAACTACGACGAGTTTCAAAACGACCGCGAAGTGTGGGATGCAATCAGCAAGCAGCCGAATTGCGTACTCAAAGTCACCATGCCACATTGCGATGTGCCGACGCCGAACGAATTTCTTCAAGAGGGTTCGGTGGAAGCGTTGAACCATGCGGTCGCGAATCTTCAAGGACTTGTCGAGTCGGATCTGACGCGACTGGTCGGAGGTGCGCTCTACGTTTACGAAATCGAGAGCCGCTCGGGACATCGACAAATCGGCCTCGGCGGCCACGCGCGCACCGGCGAAATTCGCACAGACACGAACCCGCATGGCACGATCGTGCGCAACGAAGGCATCCGCGAATCGAAAGCCAAAGGTCGAGCGGATTTGGTCCAGCGAACGAACTCGTACATCGGCGTCGTGAATTGTGCGGTCGAAGATGCATCCGATGCACTCGCCACCGCATTGCGACAACTCGCGGAAGCTCGCGAACCGGATTACGTGGCTCCGGACAATGTGGGCGACATCCATCGCACATGGATTCTGAGCGATGCGAACGAGATCTCCCGTTTCCAAATTTTGTTGGCCAACGAACCGTGTGCGTACGTCGCCGACGGAAACCATCGCAGCGCCGCCGCCGCATTACTCGGCAACGAGACTTTCTTGGCGGTGTTCTTCGTGGTCAAACAACTGAGTATCTGGCCGTACAACCGCCTGGTCGGCGAAGTCCCGACGATCTCGGATTGGGCCGAGACACTCGCCGATTCGTTTACGGTGGAGAGTCTCGGCGGCATCCCGGAATTCCAGCCGACTCAGTCGCATGAAGTCGGCTTGTATACCGGTGGCGTCTGGTATCGGCTAAGACCATTGCCATCGACCTTCGATCCCGCAAACGCGGTCGAAGCGATTGACGCGGACATCGTGCAGCGGCATCTGTTCGAAGACGTCTTCGGCATCACCGACGCTCGCGATCCCAGGTTGACGTTTGTCGGCGGTGATCGCGATGCTCGCTATCTCAAGGATCGGGTCGACAACGGTCCGCACGAATTCGCCGTCACACTGCCGCCGGTCACGATGCAACAGTTCGTGGATGTCTGTCGCCAGAATCGCTTCATGCCACCCAAATCGACGTGGTTCGAACCAAAGATTCGCAGCGGGCTGGTGATCTCGCTGTTGGACCAATCGTAGGTCGAGCGGGTGAGTGAATCGGAATCGACAGGGTCGAGCCCGGAGATCTTTCAATTTGCAATTCTCAGGCACGTCGCACGGAGAAACAGTCGTCGATGGAGAAGTCCAAGTGCATGTCTCGACCGTAAGGGATGAGACCTCTTCGGCGAGCAGCCTTCGGTTCTACGAAACCGCCAAACCGAAAGAATACGACCCTCCCGCCCCCTTCATCGCTGCCCTGCCAAGTGGCGATCCAAGAACTCGTACGCACGTTGACGAGCGTTCGGCGGAAAGTCGTGAGGGCATTCGGGATAGTGGCCCTGCAAGTGCTTCGGCTGACCAAGCAATACATAAACGCGCCCGGCCGCTTTGATCACGTCCTTTACACCGCTGACGTCAAAGTCACTGTCGCCTGTTGCCGCGATCGCCAAGAACGGACGCGGCGCGAACGTTCCGACGATCTCCGTGAAATCAAACGGCACGCGGTCCGCGGCATTCCCATACTTCGACGCGATTCGCGGCATGTAGCGCGAGCCCGTCCAACTCGGCACGTCGTCCTTGTGAAACCGTGTAAAGCCGCAACTCGACACGATCACTTTCAAGCGAGGCTCGAAGGCCGCCGTGAACATCGCGTTGTGACCGCCGAGTGAATGACCGATGACACCGATCCGCTCGCCGTCCACGTACGACAGCGATTGCAAAACATCGACGGCGCGAATGTTGTCCCAGATCGCTTTCATGGTGCCGCTGACGTATTCCGGATTGGCCGCGAAGTCATAAGCGTGTTCGCCAAACGTTGGGTAATCCGGGATCAGCACGACGTAGCCGCGTCGAGCCAATTCCAGTCCGTAATGCATGTTGGGCTTGCCGGACAGCCCCGCCGGTTCGTCCTTACCCGCTCGCGTGGTCTGTTGTAGGCAGAGGATCGCCGGCAGCTTGGTTCCCGCCTTGATTTCGCGCGGCGTGAAGAGATACGCCGACACGCGATCGAATGGATCGGACTGATACGTGAGCTTGCGTCGCCAGAGATTCTCGACCGGAATCTTGTCGCAGTATTTCACGTCGGATGGCGGGCGAGACATCACGCCGGGTAGCCGCCCCATGACCAACTGCATTCCAGACAAGATGTGCTTTCGGCGAATCTCCCAGTCGCCGGGCGTCTTGATCGGGTGCCGTTTCCCATCGTGATCGAGGAAGTAGCCGAGGTCTTGATGCTCGGGATACACCAGCGGCGTTTCGGACGGCTCGAAGCGGCCAACCGGGTATCCTTTGGCGAACGAGATGGCGAATTCACCGTTTCGCGTTCGATATCGCACGTCGTGCCGCAGTTCGAAATCCGATTTCCCGACACGGCGAAGCATGTTGGGGCCATCGGGTTTGAGGAAATCGCCGGCCACGCGAAACGCGATTTCCGTGCGGTCGCCGAGCGAGTGCCCCGTGCTGGTGAAAACCTTTCCATCGACGGAATCCTTCGTGACATAGTGCGGCAGCACATCCAATCCCGCGGTCTTCATATTGGCGACCAATTCGACCGCGTCTTGAAAGGGGCAAGTACGATCATCGACGCCATGCACCACGACGATCTTGGTGGTTGATCCCAGTCGCTTGCGTTCGGCCAAATGATCGGGATGCGCGACGAAGCGGATTTCCTGCTCGTCCACGCTCAAGTAATTCCCGCTGTTCGGGTCTCGGCTCCACCGCGCGTTCAGATCGCTGCCGCCGGGAAGATTGAACGCGACATCGTGGCTCAGCGTCTTCATGCCGCACAGATCGACCACGCAGGCGAATGTTCGCGGCGCAAGTTTCGCCGCCATCTGCGACACGTTGCCACCGCCCGATCCACCCGTGCAATAGATTCGCCGATCGTCAAACGGCCGCGAGTTTCGACGCAAGCCATGATCGACAAACCACAATGCTCGGAGTGCGTCGAGAGCTTGCAGATAGCCGCAATCATAGGGCTCGGGATCCTCGATCGACGCCTTGCGACCGCTCTGCAAGTAGTTGACGCAGATGGCCACGACATTCAATCGTTCGGCCAACGCGCGGGGATCGGCCGTGCCCACGCAGTCGTCGCCGCCCCAATTGTGCAGTGTCAACATCAAACCTGTGTGTCGATTGACGCGATCCAGCTTTCCGCCGGGATAGACGACGCGAATTCGCACGCGGCGGGACTTGGGATGTTGCGGCCATTCTTGGGCCGGGATGTCGATGGTGCCGCTGTGACTTGGCAATTCCGGCCAATCGTCCACCGCACTTGCTGGGAACGCCGACAAACCGACAGCAGATGCGAGCACAGTCAAAATCTGGTGGTGGGACATCGAAGTATCTCAAGCAAGAGTTGAGAATCGGAATTCTCCAAAGTCGTGAAAATCGATTGTCGCCGATGGAACCGCAACTACGACTGCGTGTTGCCGGAAGCGGATTCGGAAAAAATGGGAGGGCGATTCCAGACACCCCAATAGAGATTCAACTCTTCGACCATCTGCCGGAACTTGGTGAAGTCGAGCGGCTTGACGACAAAGCTGTTGGCATAGTTGAAATAGGCCCGCTCACGGTCAATTTCCGCATCCGACGTCGTGAGCACCACCACGGGAATCGACCGGAGAACCTTGTCCTGTTTGATCTCGGTCAGAACTTCGAGTCCGCTCAGCTTCGGAAGTTTAAGGTCGAGCAAGATGACATCAGGCCGCTCCACCTGACTATATTGTCCCTCGCGTCGCAAATATCGCAGCGCCTCCACGCCGTCAGCCACGCGAAACACTTCGTTTCCAACTCGATTGCGTTTCAGGCTCCGTTCCACGAGTACGGCGTGGTCGTCATCATCTTCGACGAGAAAGAAACGCATCAGTTGTTCGGTCATGCTCGTCGTCCTTCTCCGCGTGGTCAGCCGGTTCAAATCGCGTCAGGCACCCTGCAACGAATAGCCTACCCGGAAACTGCGGGCTTGCGCGGCGTCGGCCCGGACTTTCCCACGTTTGACCGAAACCGTGGCTAGCGCCAAAACTCGACTTACATCGCGAATTCGACGTGGTTGGTTTGCTGACGACGCACCAACAGTTTACGACCCCGACGCACCCAACCGTGAATAATTCGCACTGCGACTCAACCCCGTTTGGGCTACCAGGTTCGCTCGACGTAGGTCGTGTCGAACTTGCCTTCGCGGAAGTCCGAATTCGCGAGAATCTTGCGTGCGAGCGGAATCGTCGTCTTGACGCCTTCAATCACGAATTCGCGCAATGCCCGTTGCATGCAGGCGATCGCTTCCTCGCGTGTGGGGCGATGCACGATCAATTTGCCAATCAGCGAATCATAATACGGACTGATCTTGTAGCCCGCGTGAACGTGCGAGTCGAAGCGAACACCGAGCCCACCCGGCACGCAGAGCTTGGTGATCGTGCCGGGAGACGGGCAGAATTCATTGTCCGGATCTTCGGCGTTGATGCGGACTTCGATCGCGGATCCGTTGCACGGCACGTTTTTTTGTTTGAGATTCAATTCCTCGCCCGACGCGATGCGAATTTGCTGGCGAATCAGATCGATTCCCGTGACCATCTCGCTGACGGGATGTTCCACCTGAATGCGGGCGTTGACCTCGATGAAGTAGAAGTTGTTGTCTGCATCGACGATGAATTCCACCGTTCCGGCATTCGTGTAACCGGCCGACTTGACCAGTCGCACCGCCGACTTGCAGATGTCTTGCCTGACCGATGCGGGCAAGTTCACGGCCGGACTCTCTTCGACCAACTTCTGATGTCGCCGCTGCATCGAGCAGTCTCGTTCCCACAAATGCACGGCGTTTCCGTGGTTGTCCGCCAGAATCTGGACTTCGATGTGTCTCGGCTTTTCGACGTACTTTTCTACGTAAACGCCGGGATTGCTGAACGCGTTTTGGGCTTCCGCCGCTGCGGCACTCAATCCGGATTTCAGTGAATGGTCGTTCCGGGCGACTCGCATGCCCTTGCCGCCGCCACCGGCTGTGGCCTTGATCAGCACCGGATAGCCGATGCGGTTGGCAACTTCGATCGCTTGGGCTTCGTTCGTGATCAAGCCGTCGCTCCCGGGAACCACGTTGACCTTTGCCGCGACCGCGATTTCGCGAGCGGTGACCTTATCGCCCAGCTTGGCCATCGCTTCATGGGGCGGGCCGATGAATTCAATATTGCTGCTGCGGCAGATGTCGGCGAAGTCCGAGTTTTCGGCAAGAAACCCGTAGCCGGGATGAATCGCCTGAGCGTCGCCGATTTCAGCGGCAGCGATGATATTCTTGGGAACCAGGTAACTCTGGGACGCGGCGGCGGGACCGATGCAGATTTTCTTGTCGGCCATTTCGAGGTAGTGCGCGCCGCGATCCGCTTCGCTGAACACGGCGACGCTTTCGATGCCCATCTCGCGACACGCACGCATTACGCGCAACGCAATTTCGCCTCGATTTGCAACCAGAATTCGTTGAAACATGGAGTGTCTCTGTCGAGGAATCCGACTCGCTCGTGTATCGGCAAGTGTCGGCAATTCGCGTTCACGCCAAGTCACGGACGCGACGATTCACGTGGTGTGACTCATCAATCCGACTACGGGTCAATCCGACTAGAAGCTATCTGAAAAAGGGGTCTGACCCTTTGGAGGCCTCGCTAAACCCCGGCAAGAACTGAGGCCGGAGAGGGTCA
>JAQBZS010000372.1 GCA_027622115.1 Planctomycetota bacterium
AACATCGCGAACCACCATGTCACTCCGATCAACACGATCCACGGCGCGATCACGCCCACCAATACCCAGCCCGGGATCCCGAAGATCAGGAACGGTTCGTCGGGGCGGTCCGCAACTGGAATGTAGCCGTATCGACCACACATGACGGAGACGTAGATCGCGGTGATGACCCACGCCACCGTGACGAAACGAACTTCACGCAGACACTGCAAGTAGTGGCGGTGCTGCCGTTGGTGGCGATCGGCTTCCGGATCAAGCATGACCGTCTCCTGCATGAAACGCGGGCGTCTCGCCGGGTACGGGCGAATTCGTAAACGTGCCGCGATTGAGCACGGCCTCGCGGCCACCGTGCCGAGCGACCAATGCCTGTTGATCGCGTTTGGCTCGCGCGTCCACCTCGTCTGGATCACAGATCTTGTGCAACTCGGAGTACAAGTCGTTTCGGATGGATCGGTGATCCGGCGAGTCCGCCAAGTCCACAAGCTCATCCGGATCGGCGGCGAGATCAAACATCTGCGGTGGTGCTCCGGCGTGATGGATCAGTTTGTGAGATCCCTTGCGAAGCATGAACGAACCACCTCGCTGCGCCACCGCATGGTATTCGCCGAACACGACTCGCTCGTGGTCGTCGTCGGAGCTTGCGATCCGCCACAGAGACTGGCCGGACAACTGTTGCTCGTCGTCGTTCAGCGGCAGGCCGACGGCTTCCAAAATCGTCTGATAGCAGTCCACCAGGGAGACCGGCGTGCTGACGGCCTTGTTCTTGGGAACGTCGGGGCCGGCGATGATCAGCGGCACGGCGGCGGATTCTTCGTAGTGCGTGAATTTGCCGAACTGACCTCGGCGACCCATCGATTCGCCATGATCGCTGGTGTAGACGATGCGTGTGTTGTCCGCGAAGGGCGATTGCTTCAAGGCGTCGAGCAACTTGCCGATCTGCCGATCCAAATGCGTGATGCAGCCGAAATAGGCCGCGTGCATCCGGCGAATCTCTTCCGCACGAAACGATTCTTCCCACTGCATGACTCGGCGAAACTCGCGGTACACGGGATGGTCGACTCGTTCGTCGCCGATGCATTGCGGGGGCAGCGGAATTCGGTCCAACGGATACAGGTCAAACAATTCCGGCGGCGCGACATACGGAGGATGTGGGCAGACGAACGATGCGAACATGACCCAGGGCTTGTCGTGGTTCTCGTCCGCGCGCTTTCGCAGCCATTCGGTGGACGCCTCGGCAATCCGTTCGTCGTAATCCAAGTATGTGGATGAACCCGGCCCCGCACCGAGCACGCCGTCTCGGGCACCGCTGCGAACGGGGGGGACGTCTCGGATCGCGCCCATCACGTCCCCGACCCCGCCCACCACATTGAGCGGAATGATGTGATTCGAGAACCCGTCCGCGTCATTGGCCGATCGATAGTGCAGCTTGCCGATGGAATCGACTTGATGGCCCGCTTCAATCAAGCGGTGTCCCCAACCGCGTACGGCACCTTCATAGGGGAAGGCATTATCCCAATATCCGATTCGATGCACGTATTGCCCCGTGGCCAAGCTGGCACGAGCCGGTACGCAGATGGGGCAGTTCGTGTACGCGGAATCGAAGCGCGTTCCGCGTTCCGCCAACTGATCCAGATTCGGCGTCTGAATCAGCGGGTGACCGTAGCACCCGGAGACGTCTCGGTTGTGTTGATCCGACAAGATGAAAAGCAGATTCGTGGGTTCCATTCTCCGCGCCAGTCTTCAAAGTTTTTCCCAGTAGCATGGGACCATTGTCCCGTGACCGTAGCATTGGACCATTGTCCCGTGACCGTTGTCCCCTGTTCGCTCGGGACAATGGTCCCAAGCTACGGGAATCAATCCACGTAAACGAATTCGTTCATGCCCAACACGATTTGAGAAAAGTCTGTGAGTGCCAGTTGGTGTGAGTTGGCCGGGTTCGACTTCGCGTAGCTCGCTTCCTGTTGTTTGAGAAACGCGACACTCAATTGCAACTCGCGATCCAACGGCGGACGTCCGAACGCCAGCGCGTAAGCTGCCGCAACGGATCGTTGGGGTGAGCCTTGGGCAATCTCCTTGGCAAACGCGTCGGCGTATTGGCGTCCTTGCGGGCTGTTCATGAACATCAGGGCTTGTGGAGCGATCGTCGTGTTTGCTCGGGCGCCGATGCTCACCAGATGTTCGGGCCAGTCGAAAAGCATCATCATCGGGATCAGCTTGCTGCGCTTGATGAAGAAGTAAATGCTGCGACGCTTGGTGTTCGGATCCAGCGTTCCGGGTCCGTAGAGTGTGCGATTCAACTGGCCGGAAACCGCGAGGGTCGAATCGCGAATGGCTTCGGCCTCCAGCCTTCTCGGCGTGCGACGCCACAACAAGCGGTTTTCGCGATCCAACTTGGCGCGGGCTTCGTCGAATTCGCCGGATTGCATGTAGACGCTGCTGGTCATGATCAACTTGTGGATCGGTTTCAATTTCCAGTCGAATTGAATGAGTTTCGCCGCCAACCAGTCGAGCAACTCCGGGTGAGTCGGTCGGTCGCCCGGCACGCCGAAGTCGTTCGGTGTCGCCACGATGCCGCGGTCGAAGTGATGCTGCCACAGCCGATTGACGGCCACGCGAGCCGCCAATTGTCCGGCGCCGTGCTCGGTATCGGTGATCCAGTTCGCCAACGAGGCTCGTCGAAAACTGGTGCGAGTCCAGCCGCTGGGTGGTTTGACTTGCCAATACGCGTTCTTCTTGCCGGGAGCCATCAGCACGCGCAGAAAACTCGGCGTCACGGCTTCGACCTTCTGTTTGACGTCGCCTCGGTTGAGCAAGTGCGTTTCTTTGTAAAAGTGCGGATATCCTCGACCGTCCGCGTGGTGCTTCATGTGTGGGAAGCCTTCACTGCTGACTTGGGCCTTCACCTTGTCGAGTTTCGGGCCGTTGGCTTTGAGTTTGGCGAGTTCGTTGTTGAGCCGGTTCCATTCAGGATCACGCGGGCTGAACCACGCGACTGCACGATTCAGTTTGTCTTGGAGCGGCTTCGCGAGTGCTGCGTCGGTCGATCGGAGCGCTTTGATGTTGGACTTGAGTTCCACCAACAACTTGAGGATTTCGGGATCGAGCCCGTCCCGTCCGACCTTGGGCTTCAGTCCAGCTTGCTCAGCCACAGACAGTCGAAACCGCCCCAGCGTGTGTTTCTTGTTGGGGTGATTGAGAGTCAGTGTCACCGTGACCTTCATTCCATCGGGGCTGGCGTGAATTCGATCCGCATCAAACACGGCGGCTTGATCCTTGCCGATGCCGCCGACATCCACCGCCCAACCGCTGATCGGATCGGCGTCGATGCTCGCGGCGACGGAAAGCGTGCTCGTGTTCTGTTGATGCGTTGCGCGGGCGGCGGCGAATTTCACCGTCGATGAATTCGCGTTCGGCGATTGTGGCGCGACATCGACGCGGAAATCGCCAAGTGCAAAGTTGCCGTTGTCGGCTCGGCCCGGCCCCTTGCGTGGGAACGACGCGTGCGTGAGTGCTTCCAAGCGCACGGCGGCCAGCTTGGCGAGCGTGGTTTCCGCTTCGATCGTGATGACTTCTTGTGGCGGCGCGGCGGACGTCGCCATCACGGTTTGGTCCGGCTCGATCTGAAACTTCGTCCCGCCGCTGGACGTCACTCGCTTCACCCGCAGAGTGGACCACGGATCGACGTCGTCGGTGGGCTGGAAACCCGCGAGCCAGTCCAAAAACTTCGGCGACAACGCATGCTTCGCGTCCTGCAGTTTCAAAGCCGCATCCGCGACTTTGGCATCGTGTGCCGCTCGCCGTTCACGGTTTTCTTGGGCATCGATTTCGATGTCGATTTCGCTGCGGATCGTGGTCGTGAACGTGGCCGCCATGCGGTAGTAGTCACGAGTCGGAATCGGATCGAACTTGTGGTCGTGGCACCGGGCACATCCGATCGACAGGCCGAGAAATGCGACACCCGTCGTGGCCAGCATGTCGTCGATTTCGTCGTAACGCGCGCTTTCGAATTCGGTTTCCGTGAGCTGCGTGGGAAAGACGCCGCCGCCCAGGAACCCGGTAGCGGTCATCGCGAGTGCGTCCTGGGGAGCGAGTTCATCGCCGGCGAGTTGCCACGAGATCATTTGATTGAACGGCATGTCTTGATTCAACGCCTTGATCAAGAAGTCTCGATAGTGGTATGCGTGCGGGCGGTCATAGTCCTGCTCGTAGCCGTGAGACTCGGCGAACCGAGCGACGTCCAACCAATGCCGAGCCCACCGTTCGCCGTAATGTTGGCTGTTCATCAGCTCGTCCAGCAATTCGCCGTACGCCTTTTCGTTGAGCGGCGAGCCGGTCGTCAGGCGTGCCAGCCAATGTTCCATTTCTTGCGGAGACGGCGGCAGTCCGATGAGATCGAAGTAGACGCGGCGAATCAGTTTGCGAGCGGACGTTGTCGAATTGGGTCGCAACCCGGCCTGCTCTTGGCGAGAGAGAACGAAATTGTCGATCGGTGAGCGGCACCAGTCCGAGTTCTTCACGTCGGGAGTCTTCGCCACCTGGATCGCTTGAAAGGACCAGAATCGGCGATCGGCATCCGTGATGATCCGTTCGCCAGCCTCGTCACGGCCCTCAACCAGCGGCTTGTCGTAGGGGGCTCCGAGGTCGATCCACTTGCCGATGGCCGCGATCGTTTCTGGCGGCAGCTTCGGCTTTTTGAACGGCATGTGCGGCGTTTCGCTGTGCGAAATCAACGCCATCAAGTGGCTTTCCGCCGCAGTTTTTTCCACGAAGCCGCTTTTCATGAGCCGTGATCGTGTCGAGAGATCAAATTCCGATTTGACGAACTTGCCGCCGTGACATTCCAAACAGTGCTTGATCAAGACCGAACGCACGTCCTGTTCAAACAGGGCCAAGCCTTGCTTGATTTGTTTGGCGTGTTCCGGCGAAATCGACTTCGGCGCGGGCGATTTGGGCGCTTGTCCGAAGACGGTTGCTGTCAAGACGAATAGAAGTGGAACACGAACGAGACGCTGCATCGGGACTCTCCGTCGATGATTCGCAGTCAGTTGAATGGACGTTGCGTGGGAGATTGTAGCCGTTCCTTCACGGAATCCATGTCTCGGATTCCGGATGAAACGCGAACCAGGCGTGCGGCAAGGAATTGATCGCGCGACAACCGGGTAGTCGCTTTCCCTTCATCGGACCGGCGACCGCTTCGCCGGTGATCAAATCCCACTGCGAGTTGGTTTGCAAATCGAAGAGTTTGTCTTCGCGCCAGACGAACTGGTACTCAACGCCGTCGACGTTTCGACCGTGAATCGCAGCCGTGCCGCTTGAGGCTTCGAACACCACCACCACCGGTTTGCCATCGAAACTGTCATTCACAAGCACTGGCTTGCGCAAGTCGCCAAGTTTCCAAGCTTTCGCGACCTGGCCACGGGCGATGCCGATCAGCAGGTCATTGGCGTCGGAGTGAAGCTGCCTGCGGTAAACGTGGGCGGTTCGGGGGAAGATGACGCACGTTGTTGTCGGATGGCTGGAACTCCAACTGGCCCAGTCAGTGATAACGGACGGGAGCATCTCGAGCGTCCGGCCTTGCAACGGACCGCGCATCGCTTCACCCAACAGATGGCTCCACAGGCTGTGAGTCTCTTTGTCGACCATGACGAGACTCATCTGCCACAGCATCCCCGAGACGGCGAAGTTCAACGTGCGATCCTCGATCGTTCTGGCATACACGATGCCGTTGTAGCACAGGTGTCACCAAGTGACCGCGATCGGTTTGCCGCCCAACACATCGTTGAAGATTTCGCGTTCCGGACCGGTCAACATGTTGATCGAATAGGCGCGAGCCTGTCCGTCGACAACAACCCCAATGACGAGTTCGTCGTCGGCGAGATCATCGGGCGTGATGTCCGCAGCGGCTTTGATCGTCAGGTCCGTGATCGCCGGTTGCTCGGCAACTGCCCGATGAGGCGAAAAGTTTTCGGCGGATGGAGGATTCCCCGGTCCAAGTTGCGACTCGGATCGATCAACGTGGTTCCACTTCGCCCGTGCGTCGTCGATCCAAAGCGCCGCTGCGATCACGGCACAAACACCGACCACACTTGTGACCAGCACGATCACGATGCGTTTGGTAGGCATGGTTGAATTCCTGATATTCTGCCCGCGATCAAACATGGCACATTGAAAAAAGCTCAAATCGCGATTCCCGACCGCGAAGCGAAGCTCGTTTAACCGCAGTGCCCAACGCTGGGCACTGCGGTTAAACGAACTGCTGCTTGGATCACCTCGATGCTCGATTCGCGCGGACTCAAGCCGCAATGTAGCGACTCTCTGAAAAACCGGGACTGGCTCCCACATGTTGTGCCGATTTACTTCCGAAATTCAACATGTGGGTGCCTGTTGAAGCTCAGTCACCCGCAATTCTTTGATCAGGTGCTGACCGAGACGGAAATCAGCCGGCTCCATCGGTTGTCGCAGGGTGCGCCGGAAGCGTCCGGTCTTGTGCCGCATGTCGTCAACGTTATCGCCGAACAATCGCTGCACGGGATTGACTTCGGCAACCGTCGCACCGTCACCGACTTGATGGACATCACGCTCGAGTTCGTGGATCCGTCCACCAGCGAGAAACTCGACGCGTTGTGGGTCGGTCGTGAATTCCGGATCGATGTCTACGCGCAAGACATGCGGATCGACGGGGCTGGCGAAGGCGTGACGGGAGCCTATATCGACGTCGAATTCAACGACGTGATCGATGTCACGCAAATCGTTCACGGATTCACGCAATTGCGGACCGGGACGATCAGTGCGGAACTCATCGACGAAGTGGGCGGCTTTCAATCGCAGGGCCAAGCCGGACGAGCACGCCAACGGGTCTTTTCATTGCTGGCAACCGCCAAAGCCGAGGGCGAGTTAATCCTTACCACCAACGATGGCGATCACCCCGACAGCATGAACACGCTGCACTTGATGGACGGCGCGGTGGATGACCGGACGTCCCACGGTTCGGCGCGAATCGACATCGGCGGGTTGCCGGAATTGGCGATCACGAAGTTTGACGCCCATTCGGACCAGTTGACCGCTGGCGGCACAACCGTGTTCGTCGAGGTTGAG
>JAQBZS010000373.1 GCA_027622115.1 Planctomycetota bacterium
GGCACGGAAGCTCGACTCCATTCAGGAAGGCGATCGAACGCTGCTCGACAACACGATGCTGATGCACTGCTCGAGCATGATGGCAGGTGCTTTACACAACAACGACCAACTCCCGGTGATCCTCCTGGGTGGGGCGGGCGGCAGAATGAAAGGGGGCCGCGTTCTCGACTACACTGGCACGTCCGAACGGCAATTGTGTCGGCTATTCATTTCCTTGCTGGACAAAGCCGACATCCGCCTCAAGACCTTCGGCGACGCGATGAGTCACCTGGAAGAAGTGTGAAGAATGCTTGATATGAAACGATCTGAAGACTGGCTCGAACGAAGCTGCTGGATTTGGTGTCGATCGCTGTGCAATTCAGCGTTGGTTCGCCGTCGGAACAACGACATTCGTATTTGCGATGGCATTAAGACGCCTGATGCGAGTGTTCGACTTGCGTTTCTTGTGGCGTTCCTTTTCAGCAGCACATCGACAGCGTTCGGGCAGTTCAACGACAAGTCCGTCGATCTGGCCGCACTCCCCAAAGTTCCCGATGAGTTTACAGTGACACTGTTCGCCAGCGAGCCGTTGGTGAGGCAGCCGTGTTCGATGGCGTTTGATGAGCGTGGTCGACTTTTCGTGGGCATGGGGCCGCAGTATCGCAATCCGACGCCGGAGACGCCCGGCGATAGCGTCGTGATCGTACAGGATACCGACGGCGATGGTCGTGCCGATGACGCAAAGGAGTTTGCGACCGGGTTCAATGCGATCCAGGGACTGGCATGGCATGGGCGAGATCTGTGGGTCGCCAACGCTCCGGACCTGACAGTCGTTCGTGATCGAGACGGCGATGACGAAGCTGACGAGTACGTCAGGGTCTACACCGATCTCGGCAATCTGGAACATGGACTGCATGGGCTGAACTGGGCTCCAGATGGTAAGCTCTATATGAGCAAGGGGAATTCGAAGGGACTCAATCAACCCGGTCGTTATGCCCCCAAGCCGTTTCGAGAATTGTGGGGAGTCAGTGCGCCGGCGGATGTGCCAGACTTCCCGACTCCGGTGACGACAAACAAAAGTGACTATCGCCGCGCATACCACGATCCGGCCGATGACTGGGGCATGGATGGCGGTGTGCTGCGTTGCGACGACGGCGGTCACAATCTGGAAATTGTTGCAAGAGGATTCCGCAACCCGTGGGATATCACGCTGGACAGCGG
This sequence comes from Planctomycetota bacterium, assembly GCA_027622115.1. GTDB lineage: Bacteria > Planctomycetota > Planctomycetia > Planctomycetales > Planctomycetaceae > JAQBZS01. The sequence goes on from JAQBZS010000373.1 coordinate 1,201, forward strand.
CTTCAACTGGATCGGGACCGACAATGATCAGACAACGGGCGATCGAGTCTTCATGCCGTTCTTTGGCGGGCACTTTGGCTGGAATCATGCATGGAGCAGCCATTGGTCCACCGACCCACATGACCCGACTGCGCCAGTCAGCGGGCCGTTGTTTGAAGGCTCAGGCACCGGCGTCGTCTTCTGCCAGTCACCACAGTTTCCTCCGGAGTATCATGGCGCGTTTCTGATCAACGACTGGTTGCAGAAGACGACGTATGTCTGGCGACCGGAATGGGACGGCGCGCGGCTGCGGCCGGCAGGCGGGGGCTTCACTCCTTTCATAGAAGGGGGCACGTCACTGTTCCGACCAACCGACCTTGAATTCGGACCTGACGGCGCGTTGTGGATTCTCGGCTGGAGCACCGGCTACGGCGCCGAGTGGAAGGACGGGCAACTCACCAACGAAGGCCGCATCTTCCGTGTCGAATGGAAGAACGCTCCACCGGTTGCGGCACTGAAACGGCATGGAGAAGAAAGGGGGATAGACTTCCTGACTGTCGACTCAATTGATTCCGAAGGCCAGAAGCGTGACAGGCTGGAAGCCTGGCCCACGACGGCTTTGAAAGACTTCTCGGTTGATGAGTTGATGGCTGAGTTCGACTCACTCCTGCCCGTGCGGCGGATCAACGCGCAGGATGAATTGGTTCGGCGCGGCAGTGGCGTGCAGCGGCAACTCGTGGCGCGGCTGACCGACGATCAGCAACGCGACGGCAAGCTGACTGAGAACCAGGAGACGTGGACTGTCTGGGCGCTGGGCCGCATGCCGTCCACGAGGTCGCTCGCCGGGTTCCTGGCGAGCACGTTGCGAGCAGACTCGAAGGCATCGCTCAACATGCAAATTCAGGTGGTACGAGTTTTTGCACATCGAGCGAAGCAGCTCGGACAGACCGAACGGCTGATGGAAACCCTGCGAGTGGCGTTGCCGCATTCTCAACCGCGCGTACGATTCGCCGCTATTCAGGCCGTGCATGAGGCTCGACAAACTGCGCTGGTTCCCGAGTTGTTGGAACAGTTGCAGCGTGAGTCGGATACGACAGTCTTCTATGCCGGATGGCAGGCGCTGCGTGCTTTGCGTTCGACGAATGAGCTTCGATCACTGCTGACGGACACCCGACCGGCCGTGCGGCGAGCGGCGTTGTTGGCGTTGCTCGAAACACACGCGGCGACTCAGGCCGAAGTGCAGGCGCTGGCAAGTCACGATGCGGACTCCGAAGTTCGTCGAGTGGCCGAGTTGTGGTTGTCAAAGATCGCAGGAGGCTCGGAGCCAGCAATTCGAGGACGATCGCTGCTGGATGCGTCGGCGCCCGTCGCTGGGACCGCATCGGGGACCTCGATCGCCTCTGTGCGCAATGTGAAGGTTCTGAACAATGCTGGCTACAAGGTGGTTCCCGGAGGTTTTGCCATCGGAAGTCAAGCTTACGTCGATCGCAGCTATCGATTACGCAGTGTGGCGGCCGAGTTGGTCGGCTGCGATCTGATTCAGACAGCCAACGACGACGACGGCTCAAGCGGAGAACAGTGGCTGACTGCTGAAACGCGGGTGCCCGTTCGCGTGTGGGTCGGGATCGATGCCCGACAGAATAGAATTCCGGGCTGGTTACTGAAGGGCTTCCAGAAGACAGAGTTCATCGCTGAGATTGATGAAGGTGCGAAGTTCATTTTCTATGAGAAGTCGTTCTCCGATGGACGGGTAGAACTCGGTGGCAATACTGACGACGGCCAGGCGGGCGGCAAAGGAAATTACCTCGTGGCGGTTGCTCCGCTGCCAATCGGTCGGCTCGAATCGAAGTCCAGTTTAGATGCCACCCTGGCGATGCTGGAGCATGGCGACCGTGAACGCGGCGAGTTGGTGTTCCGACATCCCAAAGGTGCGGGATGTTTCAAGTGTCACAGCCTCGACCAGTCGAAGAACGGTTTCGGCCCCAATCTCAGCAATCTGGGTCTGCGGTCCAATGCGAAGCACATCGCACAGTCTATTGTTAACCCCAGTGCTGTGATCACAGAGGGTTTCAGCCAGCAGATTGTGGTCACGAACTCGGGACAGATCCACTCCGGAGTACTGCTGGAGGAAAGCGGCCTGACGCTGTCACTGGGGCTTTCAACCGGCGAACGACTTGACATCCCGAAGGTGTCGATCGAGGAGCGGAAATCGAGCTCTCAATCGGCAATGCCCGAAATGAATGAGAATCTGACTCCTCAGCAAATCGCGGATCTGACGACTTTTTTGCTCTCGATGCGATCTCCGCTGGTGACTGCGTCAGCCGCCGCGCCGACCATACCGAATACTGCGGCCAGCAATTTCAGCTTCGAGGAGAAGTCGGATCGACTCAGTATCTCGCTGAGCGGGAGGCAGATCGTTGATTTCATCTTTCGTGATGACAGAATTCTCCGGCCATACTTTGCGAACGCGCGTCTTCCGGATGGCCAGCAGGTCACTCGCAATCATCCACCAGTCAGCGGTGTCGATGCAGTCGATCACGACACGATGCATCCCGGAATCTGGCTGGCGTTTGGCGACATCAACGGCCAGGACTACTGGCGCAACAAGGCGGCGATGGAGCACGTCCGGTTCATATCGCCTCCGACAACCGCGGATGGGAAACTGCGATTCGCGACCGAGTGCCGATTGAAGACAAGCACCGGCGAATCGCTCTGTCTGTTGAACAATCACTTCACGCTGACCGCTCGTCCCAACGGTTGGATGCTGATATGGGAAGCTGCATTTCATGCCGATGAACGCGCGATCGTCTTCGGCGATCAGGAAGAAATGGGCTTTGGAGCGCGAGTCGCCAGTCACTTCACCGAGCAGAACGACGGAATGCTGAGCAGTTCGAACGGGAAGACGACGGCGAAAGAAACCTGGGGGCAGCCAGCGGCCTGGTGCGATTACTCGGGAACAAGCGGCGATCGCTCCGGCGGCATTATGCTGATGGCGAGCCAGGGCAATTTCCGCGAAAGCTGGTGGCACAACCGTGACTACGGCGTGTTTGTCGCGAACCCGTTCGGGCGTGAAGCCATGAAACAGGGTGCTCGCAGTAAGGTCACAGTTGCCAAAGGAGAGACATTCCGCATCGCTTTTGGCGCTTTGGTCCATCATCATCAGTCAATTGATCTCGCGGACGAGTACATGGCCTTTGAAAAACTGTCAGTGGCCGACGAACCAGACAGCAACAATCGTTAGGATATGAGGGATTCCGAGGAATTCTTGATGAGTGACCGAAACAACAACTGCAACTCGGCTTTCTGCGTTACCGCATCGTGCGTCATGCTCGCGGCGCATTCGGCGTTTGGGCAGGTGCCGCCTCAGCTGGTACCGGTCTTTCCGCCAGGGGGGCAAGCGGGGCAGTCGGTCGAGGTCACGATCAGCGGCAGCAACCTTGAGGCGATGAAAGCGCTTCACAGCAACCTGGCTGGCGTTCAGTGTGAGCTGTTGGATGCGAGTCGTTTTCGCATGTCGATTCCATCGGATGCGATGCCCGGTCTGTATGATCTGTGGGCCGTTGGCGACAACGGAATCAGCGCGCCGCGCTGCTTTTCCGTCAGCAATCGGAACGAGTCTCTTGAAGCCGAACCCGATGAAACGGAATCGGTCGCGATGCCGGTCCCGCTCGATGTCGTGATCAATGGGCAAGTCGAGAAACCGACGGATGTGGATTGTTACCGCTTCGACGCCAAACGCGGACAGCGCGTGGTCGTTGAATGCTCGGCGGAACGCATCGATTCCCGGTTGCGCGCCGTGCTGGAGATTTCTGATGCCAGCGGTCGGCGTCTGGCGGTGAATCGAGGTTACTTCGGCGGCGACCCGTTGATCGACTTTCGAGTTCCTAGGGATGGAACGTATGTCGTGAAGTTGCAGGACTTGATTTCGTCAGGTGGCGCAGATCATCATTACCGGCTCGAAATTGACACTGGCCCGCGTGTGGCGTTCTCGGTGCCGAGTGTCATCGAGCGTGGCCAGGCGACCGGCTTGACGCTGTATGGCTGGAACCTGCCGACCGCCGGATCGCCGGAGGGTTCCCTCGATCGCATCGACGTTGAAATCCCTGCCACGATTGTTCGTGAAACCTGGCCGTTGCCCTTGAGACTGCTTCCGGCGCAGGCCGTGCTGGAGGGATCTGCCTTCTCGTTTCATCTGCCAGGCAGCCATGCGCCGATTCTGATCGGCCTGAGCGACGTTCAGGTCGTGATCGATCGAGACGACAATATTTCGCCGGCGATGGCTCAGACGCTTGAATTGCCGAGCGAGGTCAGTGGGCAACTTGTCGCCGGTGGCGCGCGCGATTGGTTTGCGATTCAGGCTCGACGCGGCGAGGGTCTGTACATCGAGGCGCTTGGTCAACGGATTCAGTCACCTGTTGATCTGCAGATCAGTGTGCATCGGGCAGCACGGTTACAGCCTGAGGCGACTTCGGGACAACTCGGTGCGGAACTGATAGACGAGAATGACAGGCAGGATGGCGATCCCACGCAACTGCAACTGCTCGCGCAATTCACCGACGAAACTCGCAGCATTGGCGGCGCGTTTCCGACGAGCCATCTTGATCCGGCAGGACGTTGGATCTGTCCGGAGGATGGTCGCTATCTGATCACGATTCGCAGTCTGAGCGGCGGTTTGCACAATGATCCACGCCGGATCTATCGTCTGAGCGTTCGTCGCGAAGAACCGGATTTCGAACTCGTAGCGGTCCCGCATGCGAATCAAAGTGCAGGACTGAATCTGAAACGCGGAGGTCGCGAGGTGCTGGACCTGATCGCATTTCGCCGACGAGGAATGAACGAATCCATACGGATTTCCGCGCAGGATTTGCCTTCGGGAGTTGAATGTCCCGACGTTTGGTTTGGGCCCAATGTTGATCGAACAACAGTTGTTGTCTCTGCGAATCGCGACGCGGCGGCAGGGTTGGGCGAGTTGAAGCTGGTGGGATATGCCGACGGCGTTGCGAATCGCGAAACGCTTCGTGATTCGCACGAAGGAGACTCATCGCCAGCACGTTCGAAGCCCCGGCCAGTTTGTGGAGGTACAATGGTTGGTTCCGGCAGTCCCAATGGAATCGGCCGCCTTGTTTCGCAGATTCCCCTCGCCGTCGCGGGGGACGCACCGCTGAAGATCATGGCGGACGGCGATGAAGAACTCGTGCATCACCTTTACGGCAAGTTGCGAGTCAAGCACTCGCCGGGCGGAGTCCTGGATATCGCGGTACATGTCGAACGGAAAGACCTCGGGCATCAAGCGTCGGTGAAATTGATCGGTGTCGGGTTGCCGGAGTCGATTCAGAATCAGGCCGCGATTATTCCCGCGGGGCAACACAAGGGCTACCTCAGTTTCTATCTGCCACCATCATTGCCAGTCGGTCGGTATTCTCTCGTCGTGCGGGCCGAGACAACAATTCCCGCTGCGGACCAGAAAACGGAAACGATTCTGGTTCACAGCAATCCGGTCGTCTTTGATGTGCAGCCCCAGGCGTTCCTCGTCGAAGTTGATCCCTTCGCTGTATCTTGCGCGAAACGCGGCGAAACCATCACGGTCGGATATTCGGCGAGACGGGTGAACGGCTTCCTGGGTAAGATGCACACCGAGTTGGCGGCACCGGGCCGAATCACAGACATTGACGGCATCCGCGGACGGGGTGAGACTTTTACAGGTCAAACTGACAAAGGATCGCTTCAGATTGCGATCAACGACGATGCTCCACTGGGTCGACAATCATTCCTCCGTTTGTTGACCGTTGGAGTTGTCGAAGATCAGGCGACGTTCTTTGGCAGTAGCCTGCTCCCGCTGGAGATTATCGAATGAATGCTGCGATGACTTCCTCAGTAGGGGGCGGCGAACAAATGAGTGTCGGCTTTT
>JAQBZS010000374.1 GCA_027622115.1 Planctomycetota bacterium
CCGTGATTCCTGCCCCAAGATTTTGACACCTACTTCGAGAAAATCATGCCCAGCTGCGTACTCGCTTACTCCGGTGGATTGGACACGTCCGTCATTCTCGGCTGGTTGCAAGACGAAGGCTACGATGTTCACGCCGTCTACGTGGACCTCGGTCAGCCGTGCGAAGACCGACAGGAAGTCCTCAAGAAAGCCCACAAATGCGGTGCGAAGTCGGCTCAAGTCATCGACGTGCAAGAAGAGTTGTGCCGTGACTTTGCCTTCCCGGTCCTGCAATGGCAGGCGAAGTACGAGAACATTTATCTGCTCGGCACGTCCATCGCGCGGCCGCTGATTTCCAAAGTGTGCTTGCAGGTGGCTCGGGACGTGGGAGCCGATGCGTACGCTCACGGCGCGACCGGAAAAGGCAACGACCAATGCCGTTTCCAATTGGCGGCGGAAGCTTTGGACCCCAACGTCAAGGTCATCGCTCCGTGGCGGATCAAGAAGTTTCGCGACGCGTTTCCCGGTCGTACCGAGTTGCTGGCCTATTGCGCTCAGCACAAAATTCCCGTCAAGGCGTCTGCCGCGAAGCCGTATAGCTCAGACGAAAACTGCCTGCATATCAGCTATGAAGCCGGCAACTTGGAAGACCCGGAAGTCTACGGTTGCGAACTCGTGGACTTCGGCATGACGGTCTCGCCCCAGGCCGCTCCCGACGAAATGGAACGCATCACCATCGGCTTCGAACACGGCGTGCCGGTGCAGCTCAACGGCGTCGCTAAGACCGCGCTGCAGATGGTCGGTGAACTCAACGCCATCGCCGGGCGAAACGGGATCGGTCGCATCGACATCATCGAAAACCGCTTTGTTGGCATGAAGAGCCGTGGTGTGTACGAAGCTCCCGGCATGACGGTGCTCTACGCCGCCCATCAGTCGATCGAGCAACTCACGTTGGATCGAGACCTCACGCATCTGCGCGACCGTTTGGCTCCGGAAGTCGCCGAGATGGTGTACTACGGTTTCTGGTATGTGCCGAAGATGGACGCATTGCTGTCGTTCATCCGCGAAACACAGAAGCCGGTGACGGGCGAAGTGACACTCGGGCTCTACAAGGGCAACACGATCGTCATCAGCCGCAACAGCCCGAACAGCCTGTACGACGCTGAAGTCGCCAGCATGGAAGGCGGCGGTTCGTACAACCAGGACGACGCGGAAGGCTTCCTGCGACTGATGGGTCTGCCAAGCCGAGTGCAGGGCATCGTCACGCCGCGACCGTATTAAACCGTTATCAGTGGCGCAGACGGTCAGGAAATTGGACGGATCAGTCAGATCGGACGGATCAGTCCGATCAATTGCCCGAGTTACCACCACCGGCTCACCTGCTTGACATTCGATCTCAGTTGACGGGATCTACGTTCCTGATCTTGCGATTGTTCCGGTCATGCGTCCGCGCTTTCGGCACGCACGGGATCGAGCGTGTTCTCGTCGCGAATTCCCGCGCACGTCGGCAAATGCGCCCTATATACGAGCGGAGATCTTTTGATGAATCCGCTCGAAATGACATTCTGGATCAGCGTGACCGTCATCGCGTACGTCTATCTGGCGTATCCGTTGTTGGTTTGGGCGTTGTCGCGCCTGTTTCCCAGTGGCGACGGACGTCGGCAACCGTTCGTGTATCGCAACTCGGATGATTGGCCCTTTGTTTCGCTGGTGATTTCGGCATATCGCGAAGAGTCGTCAATTCTCAGTCGCTTGGAAAACGCGATCCTATGCGACTACCCGGCCGACCGCTTCGAGATCATCGTCGGCGTCGATGGCAACGAAGACCTCACGGGCGACCTGGTCCGCGAATTCAACGACCCGCGCGTCCGCCTGCTGCAATTCCCAGTGCGACGCGGTAAGGCCAGCGTTCTGAACGACGTGATTCCACAAGCACGCGGCGAAGTACTCATCCTGTCCGACGCCAATACGGACATGGAACCTTCAGCGATGCGAAAGCTAGTCCAGCACTTCTCGGACTCCACGGTCGGCGGCGTTTGCGGGCGACTGATTCTCAAGGACTCGACCACCGGATCCAACGTGGACGGGGCCTACTGGCGATACGAAAACTTTCTCAAGGAATGCGAAGGCCGATTCGGTACGCTGCTGGGCATGAACGGAGCGATCTACGCCATCCGCAAGCCGCTGTACCAGCCGATTCCGGCCAACACGATTATCGATGATTTCCTAATCGGCATGCGGATTCATCTGCGTGGTCAACGCTTGATCTATGAAGAATCAGCGGTCGCTCACGAGGAAACGGCACCGAGCATCTCGGGGGAATTCCATCGACGAGCCCGCATAGGCGCCGGTGGATTCCAAAGCCTGCCGAAGCTGGCTCGACTACTGAATCCCTTCCGCGGTCGCATCGCGTTGGCATTCTGGTCGCACAAAGTCTTGCGCTGGTTCTGCCCCGTGTTGCTGCTGGCGGCGATGGCGTCAAACCTGCTTCTGGACAGCCCGCTGTATCACGGCCTGTTGGCGTTGCATGTTGGGTTCTACTTCTTGGCGGCCTCCGGTGTCGTGATTCGCCCACGTGGGGCCTTCGCACGACTCGTACGACTACCGACGATGTTCGTCAGCATGAATGCGGCGTTGGCAGTCGGATTCGTGCGCTTGATCGCCGGACGGCAAGGCGGCACCTGGAAACGCACCGTTCGAGAAAACGAATCGAACGTCGGCGCTTGCACGGTCGAACCGCACGAGGTGGCCCCATGAGCCAACTAGCTTGGATCTTCTTGGCGGTCGCGGTAACGGCAAGTCTTATCGCGTCACTCGCTGTGTACACGCTGATGATTCGCCGACGTAACATGCATATCTGGTTGCCGACCTATTTTCGCAACGCGCGCTTATCGGCGCGATCACGGACAACGGCATCGCGTGACGAACCGCTCGACGTTTTCATCGCTGTCTGCGACCACTACGAACCGGAAGCCGCACACGCGGATCCCGCCACTGCACTCGGTCGTGTCGAACGCTGGCGAGACGAATACCCCACACTGGTCGATCCGTTTCGCGATTCGAGTGGTCGAGTCCCACAGCACACGTTCTTTTTCCCACAAGATCAGTATCGCCCGGAATACCTCGACGTCTTGGCGGAATTGTGCGAAGCCGGTTACGGCGATGTCGATATCCACTTACACCACGACAACGACACGGAAGACGGTTTGCGGGACAAACTGGCTGGATTCCGCGATACGCTCCATCACCGCCACAACTTGCTTCGCCGAGATCCCGAGACCGGGGAGATTGTCTACGGGTTCATCCACGGGAATTGGGCGTTGTGCAATTCACGGCCGGACGGTCGCTGGTGCGGCGTCAATCGCGAGATTCCGATCTTGCGGGAAACCGGCTGCTACGCCGACTTCACGATGCCGTCCGCGCCCAGCGATGCCCAAACGACAACAATCAACAGTATTTACTACGCATTCGACAACGGAGACCGACCGAAGGCACATGACCAGGGGCTCCGCGCGCGGGTCGGCCAGTACGCTCCCAGTGACGGGCTGTTGATGATTCAAGGCCCGTTGCGGCTGGATTGGAAGACTCGGAGATTCGGCGTCGTCCCGCGCACCGAAAATGGTGATTTGCACGGGACGCGGCCGCCGTCAATCGACCGCTTTCGCCACTGGCTGAATGCACGAGTCCACGTGGAAGGTCGACCGAATTGGGCCTTTGTGAAACTGCATACACACGGTTGTAAGCCTCGCAATATCAATACGCTGCTGGGACCGGACGTCGCTCGCTTTCACTCTGATCTTGCGAACTACGCCAACGGTCGAGACGGCTTTCGCTACCACTACGTAACAGCTTGGGAAATGGCAAACATCGTGCATGCCGCCGAGCGTCAAGAAGCGGATTGGCAATCGGTCATCGAAAGCGGGATAGGTTGCGTCACGCGCTGAAAAACAGCTTGCGAATTAGCCGTTTGGGCGCTAGCCCCGGTTTTCGGATCGTTCACACGTGTACGCCTTGAGCTGACGGTTAAGCGAGATGTGAATGCAGTTTCGAACGAAAGAGCTGGTCTTCCACACATCACTCTCGAACCGTGGCTAGCGCCAAAACGGCTAATGAATGATCCGGGCCAGCCTCCGATCCCTGCCCCCTAACGGAACAGATTCGTGTCACAATACACAGCAACCATGATGCCGACCGCATTCCCTCACCACGCTTACGATCTTTCCGCAGGTTATCGACAATACGTGCGAACCCTTAGACTCGTGAGAGCCTCGTCCGCTGCCTATTGCGTGCTCATGCTGATGCTGTGGGCCTTGATCGGCTTGGCGTCGGAGTCTTGGTGGGTCAGCCACGTGCTGACTTATCTACCACGAGTTCCGTATCTTATCGTTCCCATCGCGTTGATCGGCTTTGCCTGGAGGTTCCATCGGAAATCGATGTGGTTCAACTTGGTTTCGATCGGCATCGTGATCGGCCCGATCATGGACTTGAGACTCACTCTCGCTTCCTTGCAGACGCCAGCTAAGGGCTTGAATGTCAAAGTCGTAAGCTGCAACGTGCAGAATCACCAACCGGTGTTTTCGAAAGTATTGACTGAAATCAGCAGCCTGAACCCGGAGATCGTCGCACTCCAAGAATCGACTCCGCATCACGAACTGCTCCGGAAGTATTTTCAGAAGTGGAATTCGGCGAGCCACGGTCGGTTGTGGGTCGGCTCGAAGCATCCCGTGAGATTAATCGGTCATTGCACACCGGATTTCTCGCATCGAACGTGTGCCCTGGCCGTCGAAGTGCAGGCACCTTCGGGATCGTATTTGGTCTTTAACGTCCATCTGATGACGGCTCGGCATGCACTTACGGAATTGAGCATCCCCAATCTGCTGAATGGGCATGCGGCCGAGGTGATCGGCAATCACACTCACAATCGTGGGACGGAATCCGGAAACGTGCGTGCTTTCGTCTTTCATCATGCACAGCGATTGGAATTGCCATACATCATCGTTGGTGACTTCAACACACCGTCGAGCAGTAGCTTGTATCGTGACACATGGGGTGATCTGACAAACGCCTTTGACGTGGCTGGAATGGGTTATGGCTACACGTCTCCGTGTGCCAACCACCGCTTCTGGTTGAACAATACTCCGTGGCTGCGGATCGACCACATTCTGGTCAGCCCCGAATGCGGAGTGCGCAGTTGCCGGATCGGCGAAAGTGACGGATCCGATCACCGTCTCATCTCGGCTCGCGTAACCATCCCAGTCACGGAAAGGCGGCCCAACGGCGAATTAACGCAAAAAGCACGTTTGCCCGGCAAGCTGGTCGGCACTCCGAAACCACGTTTTCGATACTGATCCTGGAGGTCTACTACCGGTACTTGCAGTAGTCGCGGTTCCGCCCAACCGTCTGGCGACGGTTAGTCACGGAAGATCCAACTGATAACTGCGGCGCACTGTGGAGTTGCCGAGAAAAGAGACCTGCGCCTTTGGTCCTTCTCGCTCGATAGCCGCCGACAATCGAGCGACAACGTCTAAGCGTTTCGGCGTAAGTTTCCGCGTTGGTGGTTGTGAACGCTAAACGCTTGGCATGGTGGGCCGCCGAGCAACACGTCCAGTTCACCAGGCACGATGTCGCCGGCATCAAGGAAGTCATCACCGGTGATGTCTTGGATCCGCCCGTCGATGAACGCGGTTTTCGGGTGGTTTTCCTTGAAGGTCTTGGCTGCGAGTTCGTCAAAGTCGTTTGCCGCTACGGCTTGGAAGCCTGCTTGCCGGAAGCCTTCAGTGAGTCCGCCAGCCCCGGCGAACAGATCAATCGTAGTGAATTTGGTTTTTGCCACCGGTAAACAGCCTTGTTTTCGTGTCGAGCTTCGCGAGATTGTAGCAAATTGCGTCAGATCAGCTCGCGCTCCCAGTCATCTTCACACGTTTGGCCACGAACCAAACGATTTTTCCGGTTAAGTCACGGTTTTCCGAGAAGAACCAACATGCGAACGAAATTTCGCGGATGGTGGGGTCAGGTCTCTTTTACATCCTTACCTGACTTGTTGGCGAAATTGAAGGACGGAACAGTAAGCCGATGCCCCGAGACATCACCATGAAACAGCTTCAAATTGTGACCGCCGTCTGGGCATGAGCTGCAAACCTAAGTTGCGAAGATCTCCGGTACGCGACTTCCAATCAGAGCCGTGCCTTCCGTTGATGTTCCGGTTCAGATCTGCGGAGGCGAGAGGCCGCACGCGGCGTCTGCCCGAGCCGTTTCTGCGTCGCTGCGTGTATCACCACATCGTGTTCGATGACGTGCTGCTGGAGAAGATCGTCGAGAAATGCAAGGACTTGTACGAGGGGCTGAACGATGACTTGGTCGCGTTGGCGGTCAAGCGGTTCCTCAATCTGCGCGATCGCGACTTGCGTAAGATCCCGGCGACCAGCGAGTTGCTGTCCTGGTTGAAGGTGCTGGCCAAGGCGCTCGGGTCGGAACCCGAAGTGCTGCGGGAGAAGCTCGCCGATCCCAAGCGACTCAAGAAACTGCCGTATCTGGGCGTGCTGCTCAAAGACCATCAGGACGTTCACGAACTGTCGTGAACGACGGTGTTTGATCTCGCCCGATTTGCGGTCGCGCGAACCACAACCGGCTCCGACAGATCGAATCTTCCGCAAACCTGAAACGTACGGCCGGATCCCGCCTCACGCTCTTCACGATTGGTTCCATGTCCGTTCCGAAAGTCGCCATCGTCCGCCGGTCGAATGTTGGCAAAAGCTCGATCTTCGATTGGCTGTCGCAAAAACGAATCGCCATTGTCGATCCCACTGTCGGCGTCATTCGCGACCCGTGACGCCGCTGGCCGATCGATCGAGACTGAATCTATCACGTATCTCGCGCCAGTTGCAGAACGTTCGAGAAACCGTGCTGCGAGTCGAGTGCGCGACGGGGTTCGCCTCTCTGTGACACTCACATTGTTGATCCACTGGCTCGCGAGGATTTACAAACTCGACCTAAGTTCGAGTTTGTCACTTTCCGGGGTCGGGTTTACGTCTTTCAGATTTGGCGGGCAGAGGACTATGGCTTCATCAAGAATGTCAAACCGCCAAAT
>JAQBZS010000375.1 GCA_027622115.1 Planctomycetota bacterium
GAAATCGAAGATTACCCCTATTGACGTCCACGACGTGATCCGTCTGCGCGCAAAAGCTGACATGCACCCAACAAGTCGTCGAGCGTTGATCTCTAATTGACACGTTTTTGGGCAGCACATAGTGTTCCCGCCCCTCCGCCAGCGGCAATCTCTGCGCGACTCTCTCCCGTGCGCGGCCGCCAGCCACCAGTCCACAGCTCGTTCCGAGTGACGTCACATTGCACGTCTTCACGCGATCACGATGGCGACTACTGGCACTGGTTTTGTGCTGCGCGGTCGTCGGCGGCCAGTTTGTTTGGCCATACGCTCGTGATCGAAACAGGCACTGGATGATCGCCGCAGCGGAATTCAGCGATGGTCCCGGCGAATACTACGTGGTCCCGCCCCAAGGCCATTCGGGGCCGATGACGTCAACGATGCCGCCGCCCACGCAGCCGCAGTTTGCCGGTCGGGAATTCGCGTACGGCCATTCGGCGACTCCGCTGATTTCGGACACAGCGGCAATCGGTCATTCCGGCGAAATCGGACACCCGTACGCGGTCGGTCATGGCGATTTCGAAACACAGTCGATGCTGGCTCCGTATCGGCAACGCGCCGACTATTCCGAATCGCCGGTCGACCTCAAACCACAAGGCAGCGGATTGCCGCCCGTGCCGCCGAATTTCAAGCCGTGGTGGACCGACGCCACCATTTCGCCGCTGCGTGCTTCCGTGCAGCCGTTCATGACCAATATCGAATCTCTCACAATCGGCTCGCTGCGTCATTCGCCGTACGTGCAGTCGATCAAGGCGGGAATTCCCATCCAGGAAACGGCCATCGTCGAAGCCGAAGCGAACTTCGATTGGACGCACTTTCTGGAGTCCAAGTACAACGACCGCAGCGACCCCATTGGCAGTCGCCTCACGACCGGCAACACGTTGGGTCGGTTTCGCGACAACCAATGGACCACGTCGTCCGGCGTGCGGCGGAAGCTGGACTCGGGCGGGCAGTTTGAGGTGTCGCAGGAATTCGGCTACCAGGACAACAATTCGTCGTTCCTGATACCGAGACCCCAAAGCACGACGCGACTGTCCGTGAGCTACACACAGCCGCTGCTCAATCAGGCCGGCCGCGCCTACAACAGTTCGAGAATCGTGCTGGCGGCGATCGACTCGCGGATTGCCGCCGAGGACTTTCGCACGCAACTCCAAGACCACTTGATGCAGGTCACGCAAGCCTATTGGTCGCTGTTTCAATCGCGAGCGACCTACCTGCAAAAGCGGATGCTCTACGACCGAGCGTTGAAGATCCTGCAATTGCTGGAGTCGCGTCGCGGCATGGATGTGATGCAGTCGCAGATCGTACGTGCCCAAGCCGCCGTCACTCGTCGCGTGGCGGAGATCATTCGGGCGGAAGTGGGCGTCCGCAACGCCGAGACGCGGATTCGCATGCTGGTGAATCCGCACGGCCTGCCGCCGTCCGGCCAGTTCGAGCTGATCCCGAAAGATCTACCGTCGCCGCTCTACATCGACATCCCGCTGCGAACATCGCTGCACATGGCGTTGTACCATCGGCCGGATGTGGCACAGGCGATGAAGCAAGTGAAGTCGGCCAGTATCCGCGCTGGGATCGCCAAGCATGACTTGCTCCCGAAATTGGACTTGGTGCTCGGCACGTATGTCGCGGGACTCACTGGAGAGACGCAGCCCACGCGATCGTTCGAAAAACAATTTCGGCATGGCGAACCCGGCTTCTCCGTGGGGCTGCTGTTCGAGATCCCCTTGGGAAATCGCGCGGCGAAGGCGCGTCACGCTCGGATGCTGCTGGAACTGCAACAGTCGGTACACCGCATGCATGCCACGATCGAAACGGCGCTGGCGGAAGTCGAAATCGCCGCGAGAGAAGTCGATGCGACGTATCAGGAAATGCAGGCTCGCTATCAAGCCTTGGCCGCCGCCGAATCGGAAACTCGGTTCTTGCACGAGCGCTGGCAGTTGCTGATCGGCTCGGACAATTCCGCCAGTCTGCTGTTGGAGAATCTGCTCTCCGCGCAAGAACGCTTGGCGATGCAAGAAGAAGGTTTCGTGGCGTCACAGGTCCAATACGCGTTGGCTCTGACGGAACTCAAACGCACAACCGGAACGACGTTGGACCTCGCCACGGCCGATGAATTGGCTCACGCCCCGGAAGAAGGCTTTTCGGACGTTGGGTTTTCAACGCCCAGGTAGAGCACCCACCGACTTCGCTTCGGAATGGGACGATCAATTCTTGGCCCGGTCGATGGCCACAACCAAAACGGCAAGCCGGAGCGTATAGACGTCGTGAAAACTCAGTTTTCCCCACGAATTCAGGACGACCACGAATCCATTACCGCCAATTCGTGGTCGTCCTGAATTCGTGGGGCGTACTTTTGAGATTTGCGTTCCAGAGATTCGCAAAGTTATGTGTCCGGACGCCCCGAACCAACGACGATTGCGGATTCGGCATCGGATAATTCCCGCGCGTCGTCCGGGAGAAACTCGTTCTCGGTCGCGCCTCGAATTCCCATAAGCACGGCACCCTGCCGATGATAGTACTCGCGCAGATCCCCTACTGTTCTCAATTCGCTCGGCGGTTTCACGACATAGAATTGCTTGCCGTGCGTGTTGCTGGTCAATTCCGCCAAGATCGAATGCATGCCTGGGTCTTGCAATTCCTGCACCATCATTTGGTTCGACAACGTCGATGGACAAATCACACTGTCGACTCCGGCCCGCTCGAAGAACTGCGTGTTGTCCGGATTGACGCAATGCACCACGGTCACGACTTCCGGAGCCAGTCGTTCGACGGTCAAGGCCACGGTGAGATTGCGGGCGTCCGAGTTTTCCAGGTCATGCTCATCGGCCTGCAATAGAAAATGCCGACACGTTCGAAACGACGCCTGTTCCAAGGTCGCCTCGCGAGCCGGATTGCCGCGGACGAACGAGACCTGCTGAAGTCGCAGCGACTCGGGCAATTCCTCGAGTTTGTCGTCGATCAATACGATCGGCGAGTTCGCCGTCATGGCATCACCGCGCAGTTCAAGCACCAGTTGCAGTGTCGAGTCTTCGCTGTTGTAGTGGCAAATGATGACATGCCTGTCGAGATTCATCGTGGCACCCCCTCGTTGTTCTTTCAGTTTGGATTCCAGGATCGCCGACGCCAGCAGCGAGAGCATGTAGCCCAACATGCTGACACCGAGCAACATCGTGGGCAGGCCGACAAGCAGGCGACCCATGTCGGTCGTCGGGAAGTAGTCTCCATAGCCGACCGTGGTCATCGTCACCACGGCCCACCAAGCCGCGTCCGACCAATTCAGTTCCGGATTCGCATCCAATTCGAAGTACATAAAGCCGGTGGTCGCGTACGCAAAGATCGCGACAAAAAACAGGACGACGCCCAGCTTCTTGCGGATCTGATGGGAGTGCACGCGTTGGAAGAACTGCATCAAGATCTGAATCACTCCGAACCCTCCGGGGTGTCACCGGTTTGATTCGTCTCCGCGCGATTCAAGGCGGCTCGATGGGCTTCGGCCTTGACGTAGAACACGGCGGAGATTGCCAGCAAGACGATCGATGCCACGACGAGAGTGTTTCGTTGGGCATATCGCAGACATGCGGCCGATGTGCGGACCCAATTGAATTGCGGCCTTTGATTGCCTGCGGGCGTGGACACGATCATCATCTCCGGGACAAGCGATTGCCGAGGACGCGGTTTTCGGCGAGCGACCGATAGGAATTTACCAAAGGGTGCAAGGAATCCAGAGCCGACCAAGGGCTTGGAGATTCTTGTTGGTCGCTTCATCACCCACGCAGCGCGCGTTCTATTTCTTCATTGAAACGTTCCTGTTCGGCGAAACGATCAACGCCAAACATGGTCGCGCCCCTCGCGGGCGCGTGGATTGAAACACGCAGTGCCCGGGAAAATGGCGTCGCCGATATTGTCGCGCCCCTCGCGGGCGCGCGGATTGAAACGCGCGGCACGCAGTGAGGGCGCTCAAGAAAATGACCCGGTTGCAGACGCTGAACATCGGTCGCACAAGAATGACATCGAACGCCGCCATGACGCTGTCGCAAGCGCTGCCGCGTTGCGATGTCTTGTGCCGCGATTGAGTCGGCGACATATCAGCGAGTTCTGTCGTACTGCATCATGCCAGTGATCTTCGAAACTGCTGAGTTGACGTCGATCGCGTTCCCGCATGGATTCGGAATGGGCGGCGTGCATCATCGCTGAATCCCGCTGCTCCATGAGATCCTTGTTGTGGCCGACCAAGGCTTCGCCCGCTCCACCCGCAAGGCCGCCGCTCGCCGCTCCGGGCATTGCATTGTCGGATTGATGCCCGACGATGGCCGCGCGGTAGCGACGACTGAGGTTTTTTCCTGTCCGTCGCCGTACACTGACGGGAGATTTTCAAACCTCTTTCGGAGAACCGTGATGTCGCGCATGCTGATCGCAACTCTGGTGTTCACGTTCGCTCAACCGACGATGGCCGAAGACGCGAAACCCGTGTTTTCCGGCCCGCAAAAGGGCGAGAAACTCGCTGCCCTCAAACTCAAGGGGGTCTTCGGAAAGCAGGCGGATCAGGTGCAAGACCTGATTGCCGCCGCGAAAGGCAAGCCGGTGGTCATCGTGTTCTTTCACGAAAAGACTCGGCCGGCATTCAACCTGACGAACGCCGTGATGCGGTTCGCGGCTACTCGCAAGAAGGACGGTCTGCACGGGAGCATTGTGTTCTTGGCCGAAGACGCAACCGAAATGACGACGTGGCTGAATCGGATTCAACGGTACTTTCCCGAAGGCATCAACGTCGGGATTTCACCCGACGGCTTGGAAGGCCCTGGAGCGTACGGGTTGAATCGAAACGTCAATCTGACGGTGTTGATCGGCAAGGATGGAAAAGTCACCGACAACTTTGCGCTCGTACAACCGAGTACAGAGTCGGACGGCCCCAAGATCTTCAAAGCGATTGTGGATGTGCTCGGTGGTGGCGAAGTTCCGCCCGTGAGTCGATTCGCTCGGCTGCCGAATGCAAAAGCTCCGCAGAAACCGGCACCGAAACGCAAACCGGAAAGCAAGAAGCGCCCGGAACCGAAAGGTCGCTGATCGCAAAGTCGCCGCGTTTCAACACTCCAACAACAGCAGGTTGCCAGTGAATCACACCTCATCCGGGTCCGATCAGCGGCCATCGCGCGTTCGATATGTGGTGGTCGCTGCCGCGTTGTTGATGGCGACCCTGCTGTATCTCGACCGCTTCTGCGTGACCTTTGCCGCTCCCTATATCCGCCAAGATCTGGGCTTGTCCGAGTTTCAAATTGGACTGTTCATGAGCGCGTTCTTTCTGCCCTACGCGCTGGCTCAGGTTCCAGCCGGTTGGCTGAGCGACCGTTACGGAGCACGAATCATGCTGACGTATTACATCGTCGCGTGGTCGGTCTTCACGGCCCTGATGGGGCTGGCCGGTGGATTCGCCATGTTGATCGTGATGCGGGCACTCACGGGGTTGGGCCAAGCCGGTGCCTATCCCACCAGCAGCAGCATCGTCAGCAAGTGGGTGCCGTTCTCCGGACGCGGCGCGGCGAGCAGCATGGTGGCGTTCGGCGGTCGACTCGGTGGGGCCATCGCACCGGTGCTCACCGCGTTCCTGATCGTATCGTTCGTGCCGAACGAGAGCCCATCGACTCTGCAAGAGGACGATGTCATCGATCTGCCGTCGCTGGTGATTCGGCTCAATTCCTCGACGGATTCCGACGCGACCGGTCCAAAGTACTCCGCCGAAATCCAGCGCATCCGGACCTTGATTCATGACAATTCGGCCGACCAATTGCAGCGAATCGATGAACTCGCCGAGAGCTACGGCCCGGCGAATGCGCGGCGAGCGGCTTTGATGACGGAAGTCAAGAATCTACAGAATCAATGGCGGCTGATTGCCGCACAGGAAAAAGCGGGGGAAGCGGACGCAGTTCAGTTCGCCTACAGCGAGTCGGATCGCCGGCAATTGACCGCGCAACTCAATCGATTGATCGAAACCCGCGACATGTATGCGGAACGCGATTTCGGTGGGCTCGCTCAACTGGACAAGGCCGCCATCACATTCATGAAGCGAGTCAACAAGGGCGAAGAACTTTCGGATGATGAGTCCAAGAGATTCAACCGGCTGTTGCTCGAAGGCGTGTTTCCCAAATCGATCGGCAAGGTGTACGTGGGCGGTTGGCGACCGGTTCTGCTCACGTACGGCATTGCAGGCTTCGTGGTCGCCGCCGCGTTCTGGTTCATGGTTCGCAACCATCCCCACGAGCATCCGAAATGCAACGCCGCCGAACTCGCCCTCATTGCAGGCGTGGGCATCGGAATTGCGTCAAACGCGCCCAAGAAAATCAGTGGTGTTCCGTGGGGCCGCATGCTTCGAAGCAGGAGCCTGTGGTTAAGTTCGCTGGCCCAAGTCGGAACCAACATCGGATGGGTCTTTCTCGTCACTCAGTTTCCGTCGTATCTGTTGAAAGCTCACCAAGTCCCGATCTTGACGCGCGGGCTGATGATGTCGATCCCCCTGTTTGTGGGTTGGGCGGGCATGCTGAGCGGCGGCAGGTTGACCGACGCGTTGGCCAAGCGATTCGGTGTGAAATGGGGCCGCCGTCTGCCGTGGTCCATGAGCCGTTTCATCGCCATGTTCGCGTTCTTGACGTGCTTGCTGCTCGACGACCCGTGGATGGTGACGTGTGCGATGGCTGTCGTCGCGTTTTCCACGGACTTGGGAACGTCGAGCGCCTGGGCCTTCACTCAAGACGTGGGTGGCCGCCACGTGGGTTCAATCTTGGGTTGGGGCAACATGTGGGGCAATCTCGGAGCGACGATCTCGCCCATCCTGATTGGGTGGGCGATGAGCACGAACGACTGGAACACAATGTTCTTGTTGTGTGCCGGCTCATTCGGAGTCGCGGGTTGCTTGGCGTTGGGCATTGATGCCACCAAGCGAATTGCACCACCGGACGACGAGTAAGGGACGGCGCTGAAATTAAACCGGCATTTGGCATGCGAGTTACCGTAGCTGGATTCGCCAGAATT
>JAQBZS010000376.1 GCA_027622115.1 Planctomycetota bacterium
TCTCGTTCAGTCGATGCGTTCTAACTGTCGGCGCAAAACGAATCCAAACCAAAAAAGTCCAAAGCGGTACCGGGCTACCGCACTCCAAGGAGTCCAAAGTGGCGCTGTCCAATTAGGCAACTCACAAGACATAGCCTCCCGTAGCAGAAGTCGTGAGACGTCTGAATTCCGAACTCTCACGAGTTCGGCTACTGGTAGGTTTGAACTTGCGAGCTGCCTTACGTAGCCACGCTCGCCAGAGCGTGGATTCGGGTCTGCCCTCAAGATCCCACGCTTTGGCGGCGTGTACGAAACGGGAATTCGTTTTTCCGCGACGACTCATCGCGTGATCGGTTTGTACTGGATTTGATGCGGTTGATCGGCGTCCTCGCCGAGGCGTTCGCGGCGTTGCGATTCATACATCTTGTAGTTGCCTTCGAACCACACCACTTGACTGTCGCCTTCGAACGCCAGGATATGAGTGGCAATCCGATCGAGGAACCAGCGATCGTGGCTCACCACCATCGCACAACCACCGAAATCCATCAGTCCTTCTTCCAACGAACGCAGCGTTTCAACATCCAGGTCGTTACTCGGTTCGTCCAACAGCATCAGGTTGCCGCCGGATCGCAACAGTTTGGCCATGTGGACGCGGTTGCGTTCACCGCCTGAAAGCTGAGAAACCAACTTTTGCTGATCGGTCTTCTTGAAATTGAAACGTCCCACGTACGCTCGTGCGTGAATCCGTGTCTTGCCGACTTCCAAGTGATCCACGCCGCCGGAGATTTCTTCGTACACCGTCTTCGTCGGATCCAATGCATCGCGCGACTGATCGACGTACGACAGATCGACGGTTTCTCCGACCGTCAGCTTGCCGCCGTCTGGATGTTCAGAACCCAAGATCAGTCGGAACAGCGTGGTCTTGCCGGCACCGTTCGGTCCGATCACTCCCACGATGCCGCCCGGTGGCAGATTGAAATTTAGGTTGTCGAACAGCAGTTTGTCGCCGTAGGCCTTCGACACGTTTTCGGCTCGGATCACTAGACTTCCCAGCGGTCGGCTGACGGGGATCTGAATGTCGGCGGCATCGTCGCGGATGTCGTAATCTTGCGCCGCCAATTCGTTGTAGCGATCCATCCGAGCCTTGTTTTTGGTGGCTCGCGCCTTGGGCGACATTTTCACCCATTCCAATTCGCGTTTCAGAGCCCGCTGCCGTTTACTCTCGCTGCGTTCCTCGACGGCCAATCGAGCTTCCTTTTGTCCCAGCCACGACGAATAGTTGCCTTCGTACGGATAGCCCTTCCCGCGATCCATTTCCAGGATCCAGCCGGCCACGTTGTCGAGGAAATAGCGATCATGCGTAATGGCGACGACCGTGCCCGGAAACGTATGCAGGTAACGTTCGAGCCACGCGACGGATTCCGCATCGAGGTGGTTCGTGGGTTCGTCCAACAGCAGCATGTCCGGATTGCCGAGCAGAATTTGGCACAGCGCCACGCGTCGTTTCTCGCCGCCGGACAGATGCTCGATTTTCGCATCGCCGGGCGGGACTCGAATGGCACCCTTGGCAATTTCGAGCATGCGGTCGAGTTCCCATAGATTGGCGGCGTCGATCTTGTCTTGAATCGTCGCCTGCTCTTCGAGCAGCTTGTCCATTTCCTCGGGCGACATGTCTTCGCCGAATAGCATGCTCAATTCATTGAACCGGTCCAGAATTGCCTGCGACTCGGCGACGGCTTCCTGAATGCACTCGTCCACGGTCTTGCTGTTGTCGAGTCGCGGTTCCTGCGGGAAATAGCCGATCTTCACGTTTTTGGCCGGTCGGACGGTGCCTTCGAAGTGGGGATCTTCGCCGGCCATGATCCGCAACAGCGTGCTTTTACCCGCGCCGTTATTTCCCAGGACGCCGATCTTCGCGCCCGGAAAGAACGACAACCAAATGTTGGACAGCACTTCCTTCTGGTCGTGAATCCGAGTCAAAGCTTCAATCGTCATAACGTACTGCTGCGACATTCCGAGTTCCTTGTGTGCGATTCAATCGAACGATGAGTTTGAGATTAGCCGACTTGCTCGTGATCTGGTTGCGGCTGTATCGCGTCGTTTAACCGTCAGCCGACGGCGTACGCGTGCTGACATGTGGGAACGAGCCAGAAGCTATCTGAAAAAGGGGGCTGACCCTCTCCGGCCTCAGTTTTTGCCGGGGTTTAGCGAGGTCCAAAGGGTCAGACCCCTTTTTCAGATAGCTTCTACTAGAGAATTCCGGTTCCGAGCTGAATCCGGTTTGGGCTACTCGACGGCAGCCTCCTCAAGCGCGGGCTGTGCTGTTTCGTCTTCCGATTTCGCTCGCATGTAGAGCTTGATCGGCACTTCGCGAAACGGCAATTCTTCGCGAAAGACTCCCAACAGGTAGCGTTTCCACGTTTCATCGAACAGCGCTGGATCGTTGCACTTCAGCACGATCGTCGGCGGAGCCACCGAAACCTGCGTTGCGAAATAGATCTTTGGGCGGCGGTTCTGGCGATGCGGCGGCGGATTGTTCTGAATGGCCGCGCGGACGACTCGATTCAGCCGCGAAGTGCCGACTCGAATGCGGGCTTGCTTGTGAATCGACTGCGCCAGATTCACGACCTTCTTGATGTTGCGACCGGTCATCGCGGTCACAAACGCCACGGGCACATGCCGCATGGAACCGAACGATTCGAACAAGTACTTAGCCCAACTCTCCATCGTCATTTGACCCGCGACGCCCAAATCCCACTTATTGACGATAAAAATCGTGGGTTTGTGTCCCTGATGGATTTCGTCGACGAGTTGTTTGTCGACTTTCGAAATCGTTTCCTGCGAGTCGAAGAACATCAGCACCACATCGGCTCGACCGATACTGCGACGGGCTCGAACCAACCCGTAGAACTCGACGTCGTTGGCCAGACTCTTCCGTTTGCGGACGCCCGGCGTATCGACGGCGACGTAGGTTTTGCCGTCCAATTCGAAGCGGATGTCGATGCTGTCTCGCGTCGTTCCGGGAACTTCACTGACGATGACGCGTTCCTCTTCGGCCAGTTGATTGATGAACGTGCTCTTGCCGACATTCCGCCGACCGACGATCGCCAGGTTGAGTTCCGGCAGCGCGGACAACGCGAGACCGTCCGCGTCTTCCAAGTCGATCGGCGGCGGGAGATGTTCGACGATCGCGTCCATCAACTCTTGCCGATTGCGATTGCCCTTCACGCTGGTGATCACCAACGGTGCCGACGAAAGCTGATGGAATTCGGAAACTTCGAGGTCCGTCTTCACCGAGTCGCACTTGTTGACCACCAACAGCAGCGGCTTTTCGATGGATCGCAAGCGTTCGGCGACGTGGGAATCCAACGGCGTGACACCGGTCTTGCCGTCGACCACGAACACAATCAACTCGGCCTCGTGCATTCCGAGATTGATTTGAGTCTCGATCTGCTCGGACAGATCGTCTTGGTCGACGATCCCCATGCCGCCGGTATCGATCAACTCGAAATAGCGGTCTTGTTCGTGCAACAGGTAATTGACGCGGTCTCGGGTGACGCCGGCGGTGGGATCGACGATGGCGATTCGTTTTTGCGACAGCCAATTGAAGATCGAGCTTTTGCCAACATTCGGCCGGCCGACGATGGCGACTTTCGGAACGGACATGGAACCTATCGTGAAGTGCGTGAAGCGGACAAAACGCGGAGAATCGCCCAGTCTACTGGATCCGGCCGTACATTTCAGGTTTGCGGAGGATTCGATCCATTAGAGCCGGTTTCGGTTCGCGCCGAGGCGTTTTGAGTGAGAGAATTGCAAATTGCAGTTCTTGTAGGCCGGAACAAGCTCCGCGTAGTTCCGGCAAGTGTCGAGCCCGAGTGCCTCTGCGGCGTATTCGCGTCGGTTAAGTTAATCGAATTGCGAGAGATACCGGTCTCGACCTTCGACGAGTGCCCGCATTTTACGGTCGGCGACGGAGCGGCTCAGCATCCAGAACCCGCAGTCGGGATGGACCCACTTCACGCGGTCCGGTCCGAGAATTCTTGCTGCTTCGTCGATCCGGCGAGCCACTTGGTCGGCGGTCTCGACTTCGTTGTCCTTGATGTCGATCACGCCCAACCCCATCGCGATGGATGGCTTCAAGTCCTTGAACACTTCCAATTCGTCATGGCCGCGGCGAGCGAATTCGAGCACCACGTGATCGCACTCCAGGGCGTTGAAGAACGGCAGTAATTCGCGGAAGAAGCCCTTCTGAATCGACTGGCCGCCGTAGTTCCCGAAACAGAGATGCACGCCCTTTTCGCCGTGGGCCGCCGCGAGAATCGTGTTGATCCCCATCGCGGCGATTGGACCGTCTTGTGGTGACCCCGGCAAGTTGGCCTCGTCCACTTGCAACACGGCAGCGTCGATCGTGCGGACTTGATCGGCCAGAACCTCGGCCAATCCCATGACCAACGATTCGAGGTCTCCGTAATGCGTGTCGACCAATGTTTTGGCCAGCATGTAGGGGCTGGTCACGGTGTATTTGAGCGGTTTAGCGGCCAAGGGGCGGACCATTTCATACGCGGCACGCAGATTGAGCCGACCCTCACCGATCTCGGAACGCACGATGCCGGCGGGACGCGTGCGGAATTCGAAGCCCGCTTTCTCGCGAAACGCGGCAAGTTCGGTGGCACTCAGCGACACGTCGATGCCGGACATCGGTGCCACGAAGTACTCGATCATGCCGTTCGTTTCCGGGTGGCTGACGTTGAATCGAGATAATTCTCCGTCCGCGATCACGTCGATGCCTGCGAGTTCCTGAGCCTTCATCACGACCATCACGGCGTCGCGGAGATTCGATTCATTCGGCATCGCGGCCAGCCAGGCCGGCACGGGATAGCTGCCGACAACGGTTGTTCGGATCGAGTTCATTGCTGTGTTCGCCATTGTTGCTGTGTTCGCCATTGTTTCAGAGATGTGAATTGCTCGACGTCCAGCTCAAATCCCAAGCCGAACGGGGCGGAGTTTACGGATTCGATCGCCAATTCGCCGTTGCGAATTTCCAGCGTCGGCCAGCCGTGCGGCGACGGTTGGTACAAGTCGGCATGCGAATCCAACACGCCGTGCTGGACGGATTCGGGAAACGCGGACAATCCCGCGAAGTAGTGATGCCCGTTTCGCTCGATGCTGGTCACGCCCAATGCGGCCGAGACCGCGACATCCTGCAACAAAGCCACCGGTCCGATGTTCGCCAAATCCTCGCCGCTCATCACGATGTCGGTGACGTGGTTTCGTCGCAACACTTCCAAGCGGCAGCGATTGATGATGCTCTTGAACACGCCTTTGCAGTTCTTGTGGCTGGTGCCGTGGTAACCCAAGCTCAGGGCTCGCGGCAGGCTGTCCAACTCGGCATCGGACTCGTCGATGATCATCCGTGGCCGACCATGCCACGACCGCAATCCCGCCAGCACGTCGTCCGACAACGCCACATCGCGATGAAACGGCTGCTCCAAGAACATCAAGCGGTTGAAGATCGCGGCCAACGACGGCACGGCCGTGATCGCTCGCCAATAGTCTTGGAATTCCGCGAGTTCTCGGAATTGCTCGTTGCCGTCGAGCGTGAATTCGAATTCGGTCGGAACCGCCGAGGTCACGTCCGCAATACGGGCCAAGCGTTGAACGTCTTGATCGATCCGCCCGCTGACCTTGAGCTTCAGGTGACGCAGACCGTAGCGAGCGATGCATTCCGTCAGGGCTTGCGGGAGTCCATCGTGCAGTCGTTCGTCGTCGGTGATCTCATTGACTTCGATCGGATCGGCCATGCCCACGGTGTGGCGTGCAATCACTCGATTCGCGGGCTGGTTCGGCAGCAAGTCGGCGGGTTCGAGTCCCTCAAGTTGTGGATCGATCTTGCCCAGACGAATCCCGAGCGCGTTGCTTTGCAGCAATTGCCAAAACGGCTGCTGCCGGCTCTTGGCCGCGCACTCGATCACGGCGCGTTCGACGAGTGACGTGCCGAAGTTGGAGAGCAGCGGCGGGTATTGTTTTTGCGAACCCCACGCCGTTTGGTCGAACATGAGACGCTGCCAAAAGTCGAACACCGAGTCCGCAGATTGGCCGACGCTCACGGTCACGGCGCGTTCGATCACTTCCAACATCTCGTCGACTTCATCGCCGAGCGGTTTGTCCGCGATCTTGGTGAACCACTTGGGCGGCAGCACATCGGCGGCGATTCCCGTGAAGTCGGCACCGTCGATGTTGGCGACAACTCGCACAAACGCATGTGGAGCTTCGGTCATGGTGGCGATGCCGTACTTGAACGGCAGGCGGGTTTTGAGATCGATCAAGTGGATGTCGGCGGCGACGATGGTCAATGACATGTTCGGATTCGTTTCGAGAATCATCAGCAAGCGGAATCGGACGCGTGCAAGAATTATTGCTCGAAGAATTACTCGGGCACGAGCCATCTGCGGCGGCTAATCTGCGGAAAAGCTCCCTCGAAGAACTCGACTCACGAATCGAAGAGCTGCCGACGGAGTTACGATCGCGTGGCCTGAATTCATGAGTCCGCTTCAAAACTCGCACAGAGTTCCAGCAAACGATCTGAGTCATCGAAACGATCGCTGCCAAAACGGAGGACGGACTGATGCAGGACCATCGACGAAACGCACAGCGGGACTACGAGCGGAGACTCACCAGCGTACGCGAGGAAGCACCAGCTAGACAGACAGGGCAGAAAACCAATCGGTGCTGCATCCCAACCCCAGACTGGAAAAAAATCTGCCTTGCAATCATTCTTTGCTTCTGACGTTGATTCGGCTGGAGCAGCGTCTTCAGAACGATTATCGTGATTCCTGTTGTTGGCGGATCGACGCCAAATGCGGAATGTCGCACTGGCTAATCCGCAGTAAGGTGTGCAAAGCTCGTATCGACACGTGTTTGCTCGGTTAAACGCCAGTTTAACGCCCACGGGCGGCTGATCGAACCATTCCCCGGTCAACCCGAAGCTTTGAAAACCGGTGTATCCGTTTCTGGGTGTAGGACGGGCACTCCACTCCTGCCCGTCAC
>JAQBZS010000377.1 GCA_027622115.1 Planctomycetota bacterium
AATGTGGAAACGACGATCCGTGGGAACCGTACTTTCCCGAGCCATTCGCCTGAGGTGTCCTCGCTGCGGAGACGCGGCGCTGTTTTCCGGTTGGTTTTCCATGCCCGAACGCTGTCCGTCCTGTGAATTCAAGTTTGAACGAGAGCCCGGCTACTTTCTTGGATCGGCGTATATTAACTACGGAGTCACGGCGATCCTGATGACGATGTCCTATGTGGGCCTGCACTTCGTGGCCGAAATCGATAACCGGTCGCTGATGGCTCCGTTGCTCGGCTTTTGCATCGTGTTTCCGCTGGTTTTCTTTCGGTTCGCGAGATCGGTTTGGCTGGGAATGGATTGCTTCTTCGATCACTCGGAATTCGACAAACACGAAGATTCGGAATGACCCGTACGATTGGACGATTCGGTTATGTTTGAGGTCGGCGATCCTGCGGGAATCGTGTCGGTGCTGGAGACGGGTGTCTGGGCACTTACGGGTGTCTTGTCGCTGGCAAGTCTGTGCCTGTGGGTGATGATCGGACGTCGCCATCGAGCCGGTCAATTGACGGTCCGGCTGAATCCGCAACCCCGAGCGATCATCCGGCCTTTGACGATCGCACTCAGCCTGGGCGCGACGGTGTTTTCCGGAGTCGCCATCAATGATCTGTTGAAAGGCAAGACCGGCCATCCACTCGAGGATGTCATTATCGCGAGCGTCTACCAAACCTTCATCATCGTGGCCTTGATGGCACTGATCACTCGTGAAGGCGACTTCGACACTTTGGGGATCACGACGGAATCGCTGCCGCGACAAATCAAAACCGGCGTGACCGCGTTCCTGGCCAGCGTCCTGCCGGTGTTCTTGATGATGTTGGCCATCCAACCCGAACGCACCAAAGACAACCAGCACAGTTTTCTAAAACGCATCGCCGAAGATCCCTCGTTCGAGACCATCGGCTGGGTTGTTTTGACGGCCGTCGTGTTGGCTCCGCTGTTCGAGGAATTGCTGTTCCGGGTGATCCTGCAAGGGGCATTGCAACGAGTGTTGCCGCCGAAGCACGCCATCTTGATCGTGGCATTGCTCTTCAGTTCGATTCACGGATACCCGGATGCGCTGGCCCTGTTTCCACTGGCTCTGATCCTGGGATACACGTACCTCATCACACACCGTTATTGGGTGGTCGTCACCACGCACGCCCTGTTCAATGCGGTAAACGTGGCACTACTGTATATGGCCTTGCCGACCAGTTGATTCGAGGCTTCGCTTGAAACACATCGCCTTCAAATGACGAGCCAAGCGCGTGGCGAGAAACTTGAGCCGAGGCCGCCGATGTTGAGCCCACACCAACGTCTCGGAGTCGGTCGAAAGGCTTTGCTTGTAGCGGGCACCACCTTTCATGAAGTCATAAGCGTCATATCCACGTTGCATGGCGGCTTCGATGCATTCGTAATGGAATAACAAGCCCGGATTGATGTTATGCCCTAGTTGTGCCCAGCCACCCTGATAGAACAGCAATCGACGCCGCTCGACGAGGTATTGACCGCAACCGATTGTCGTTCCGTTTCCCACAACTCTGACGAGCGCAATTCGGCCGGACTCCACCAACTCTGAAATCAAATCACGGTGGAAGCCCGCAAAACGCTTACTGGCATACACTCCGGGCTTTCCCTGCGACTGCCACCGCGCCTGATGCAGTTCCACAAGCTCTTCGAAACAATCCAACGCGCTGACGACGTCGTCAGCCCATTCCACGTGAATGTTCCCAATGGCGTTGCGCGTTCTGCGGATCGATTTCTTGGTGGATTTCCCCAGCAACGCCAGCGGCTCGACCGCGCTGTCGCGTGCCTTGCGGAGATCAAAGTACATGCTCTCGAACGCACGCGGTGTGAAGTCCGGTGATCGAATCATCGACGGCAGATCGTCACGAGCAAATCCATCCAAGCACAGTTGATCCCACGCCCGTTCGCGACGAATGTGGTTAAGTAGTAATGCGAAGAAGGCATCGCGGTGTTCGGGTTGGACCATGATGTCGTTGTATTCGACGCAGACGCTGTCGCTGTCCGGTTCTCCGGCCGTCCCCAGGTGTCGCGTTTGGATTCGAAACGGACCGTCAAACTGATCGACTCCGTGTGTTACCAACACCACGCCCACCGGCGTCTCAAGTTGCTTGGCGATGATAAACCGATGCTGGATCGCGTCCCCATAGTGGTCGAGCCAGATTCGCGTCCAATCGCTGCTGCACGCAAGTCGCGATAGTGGTCGTTGAGATTCCAACTGCCGCCAGATCGTCAGCGCACGTTCCCGTTCCGTGCTGCCAAGAATCTCCAGCGCAAGTTTGCCAGTTGCAATTGATGTCGTTGTCATAGCGAAGTCCTAACTGGCCGACGTGCAGCCGGAGGCGCAAGCAGACGCTGAGTGGGATTCGCCAGAATTCCGAACTGGGATTTCTGGCGAAATCCACTACTCACAAATGCGCGCAAGAAAACAACAAATCGCGAACTAGTAGTACGACTCACCCTTCTGCGGCAAGTTCATGTGTGCGCTCCCGATGTTAACCGCCTTCTCGAACGAGCCTGATTGGTGACACACTCAACGACTTAGCCATCCAATTGTTGAACCAAAAGGCCAACCCAAGGATCAACCCGCCGCCGGTTGCCACGATCAACAGTGTTTGCCAATTGCCTTCAAGCGGAATTGTGGACGTCACGGCCATCGAATACATCAGCAATACGATGAGCGGCAGCAATTGCGGCCCCAACGCCGAACGCACGATTTCCGCCAAACGGATGTTAAGTTGGCGGCACGCATACGGAACCAATACGCCCAAACTCACCAGCACGAGCGGGATCGCCGTCCCCAAAGCTACGCCCATCAGGCCGAAAAAGTGTACGAGTACCAAGCTAATCAACAAATTGAGCATGGCCTCGCTGAAAATGATGAGCGATGTCGTGCGGATGCAACCGACGCCGAACAGGATATTCCGAAACATCCCCACGGGGACCGAGATGACTCGCGCGCCCAGCAAGACCAGTAGTAAGTGATGGCTTTGCCAATAGCCTTCGCCGACCCACGCCTTGATCAGGATGTCGCCGAAGAATCCCGCACCGATAAACAGCCCGGTGATCAACAGAAACGTAAAGCCAACGCCGCGAACGAGGAGTCGCTGAATCTCTTCGGTCCGGGCATCGGCATGCAGAGCACCCGTGCGCATCATGAAGATACTGCCGAGTTGCTCGATCGGCTTGGCGATGAACTGACATAAACGCTGAGCGATCACGTAAGGCACGATCGCTCCGGTGCCCAAGACAAAACCAATCACGACGGTATCGGTAAAGTAGATCAGCATTCCCGCGAGGCTGTCCAGCGCAAAGAACACGCTGCACGACACGCACTTCTTAAGTGTCACCCACTCGAAATGCCGCCGTCTTACGGACAGTTGCGGGACTTCGCGAAACGCGAAAAACATGTAACTTAAGTTTTCCACCAGAGTCAGCGTCAGCGTGATCAGAGACAGCGTCAACAGTCCGTAATCGGCCGTTAAAAAGAAAAACGTCAGCCCCAGTCGCAACGACAAAGAAACAAGTCCGACTCCGCGTTCGATGTCGAACCTTTGCACTCCCATCAGCAAGCCGCCAAAGCCGCTGCCCATGAGGCTGATCGCGAAATTGACGCCCAGGATGAGGATCGCGGTGCGGATTTCCCAGATCGACGAGTATTCCCAGGCATGGATGCTGGGCGCAATCCACGCCAATCCGCAGGCCGCCAACAAGACGACAATCGCGGCGCAGGAGTAGAACGTCAGCACGGCAGTCATGACTCGATTGAGTTCGTCCCATTCCCCGCGAGTGCTGTGCGTGGCGACATAACGACCGGTCGTTGCTCCGAAGCCTAAATGGAACAGCCCGGCGTAGCCGACGATTGAGTTGATAAACACCCAAATGCCGTACGCGCCGTCACCCAGCGTGCCGAGTACGAACGGCATCAAGAAGATGCCGGACAGCAACCCCGCCGCATGTGTGATCCAAGTCGCGATCACGTTCCACTTGAGTGAGCCTCGTCCCATTTATCTTGGCCCAATGTCGAAAGTGTTGTGGATCGAAGGATGAGAAATCTTAACGACTTACGAAGTTGAGTGTTGCTTCAAAACGATGTTGCGATCATTTGGCGATCACGATCACGAACACATAGATCACTGCGAAGAACGACAGACTCGCTCCGACAAGCCGATAGACGAGCTTACGATTCCACAGCATCAAAGCGCGTGGCGGAGAGAATTGACGGTTACAAATTGTCAGATAAGCGGACGCAATGCCGATCACCATGTATGTCGGCACGACGTAGGCTCGGGATAGGGACATCATTCCCACACTCCAGCCGGCCAGCATGGCGAACAGGTACGGTCGAAACCTGTCATGTTCACCGTCCGGAACGTGAACTCCGGCTTTGGACATTCGATACAGCGTCCAAGCCGGCAAAAAGAAGCAGCCAAAGAAGAGCGTGCCGCCGAACAGTCCGAGTTCGACGTAGGTGTGGACGAACGAGTTATGTGCCACCAGCCCCGCGACATCGGCATAGAATCCGTGGCCGATGCCAAAAATGAGATCTTTCGATTGGATCGCGACAATGCCGTCTCGCCATTTTTGGACGCGTTCCTGTCCGGTGCCGCCGCCGAGATCGATGTTGCCTTGCCGCCCCGCGAGCACTCCGACGGAAAGGACCGCCATCACTCCGAACGCCAGGGCCGTCTTGCGGCCGAACCGCGAAAGAAACAACGCGAACCCGGCGGCTCCCATGGCCAGAAGTCCGCCGCGTGAGCGAGTACATACGAGTGCCGTGACTTGCATGCCGATCGGCAGCAGCCATAAGAACCGCATTAGGCCAACACGCCGATCGTTCATGAAATAGGTCGATAGGACACCCACGGCGACGATGACCATCGAAATATCGTTCGGATCGTTAAAGATCCCGATGCCCCGCATCCGCCAAACCCATTCGATCTCACCGGTCTGCGAGACGGTTCCGTTTCGCATTTCGAGATGCGTGAGGAACTCGATATCGACCCAGCCGAGATAATCGACGACGCACATGGCAACCATGATCATGGCGCACGTGGTCACCGCGATTAGGAAGTTACGGAAACGACTTGGCGTATCGACAACTTCAATCAACAGTAAATAGTAGATGGCAACCTTGAGAAACTCGGTTCCCGAGTTCTTGATGCCGGATAAGTAAAAGTGTGTCACGTGCGAGAGAATGATGGCGCCCAATATTCCCAACACGCACATGGTGAGTGGGTGTCGTTTGAGCGACGCCATCGTAAGTTGGTTTTGCAAACCTTGCCCCGACAATGCCATCGCGCCCAAGATAAACACTTCGTAAATGGGCAGGGTCGCAAGGTCCGGAAACATTTCCGCCGGTCGCAGGAACAGCGTGGCATTTACGAGAATGAAAAAGATAAAGGCGATCGTCGATTCTTGCGGTCGATCCGGGAGAACTTCCGCCAGATGCCGAATCGAACGACGCGGCCCGAGCATGGCAATGAGGAGTTCATCGCCGGACCGCTGAGTGGTTCGGTTCCATATGGCCATTGTGCTGTCCGATCCGGTCTAGCGACTTTGGCCAATCGCGAGTTGGTACACATCGCTGTGCCGTTCGGCGGAACGTGCCCAAGAGAATTGACGTGCCCATTGGCGTGCTTCGTCGATGGGCTCGGGATGTTCACCTCGTTGTTCGAGGCAGCGTCCGGCGGCGGTCTTCCACGCCTCGAAGTCTTCGACCGGCAACACAATGGAGCCGGGGCCGATCAACTCACCGAGGCTGCCGACGTCGCTGAAGAGAATCGGTGTGCCCACGGCTTGTGCTTCCAACGCGGGCAAACCGAAGCCTTCGTAGAGCGTGGGGTACAACACGGCGGCTGCCGATGCATAGAGTTCGGGCATCGCTTCTTCGGGCACGAACGGCAACAACATGACGCGTCCACGAATCGCGGGCGCGAGGCGTTCCAAGAATTGCTTACGGTTGGATTCGGGAAGCCCACATACCACAAGTTGAGCGTGGGGGTTGATGCCGGTTGTTGCTTCGAAGACCTGCAACGCCCATTCGAGCCGCTTACGCGGTGCGTCTCCACCGAGATATAAGAAGTAGGGTTGAATGATGCCAAGACGACTGAGTTGGTCGCTGTGCGTGGGCGTGTAGTCCAGGTAATGCTGATCGATCCCGTGTGTGATCACATGCAGCTTATCGATGAGTTCGGGCCACATGGACACGATGTCGGATCGCGAGTTCTCGCTGATCGTGATGATGGCGGCACACTTACGAAAGACGCGCGGCAACAGTTGATTCTGATAGACGGAACCGGCCATTTGGTCGTGCGGATCGTTCGATCGCAGCCAAGGGATGATGTCATGGATCGTCACGACCGTGGGAATCGGCTGCCACCACGGTGCGTCGGTGGACGTGCAGTGCAGGATGTCGACATTCTGCTTACGCGCGGCTCGGGGAAGCCCGATCTGCAACCAAGTATTGAATCGCGATCCACGCATGGTGAAACGATGGACCGAGACGTTGTCCATTGGCGGATGGTGCATCGGCAGATCCGGACGCTGGCCGAAGAGATCCCAGTGGATTGGCTGCGACGCGGGAAACTGTGCCATCATGCTGGCGACGTATTTGCCCATGCCGCGAATGTGTTCGCGATTCAGGCAGCCCGCGTCCAAGCCGACACGCATCTCGCGCACGTTATCGGCAAACTTCGTTTCCTGAGGACGGGCACATTCCAGGATGGCTTCCATGGGCGGACCTTGGTGGCTGGATCGGTGAATCGGACTCACGATTGGAGACTCTCTGAAAAAGCGGGACAGGCACCCACATGTTGAATTTCGGAATTGAATTGGAACATGTGGGAGGCAGTCTCGGTTTTTCAAATAGTCTCTAATTGGACAGCGCCACTTTGGCGTTACGTCGCTCGTTTAACCGCACGCCGTAGGCACGCGCGTTTGTGGACATCTCGCGGTCGAACTTCCAAGAACTGTTAAGACACGTTTTC
>JAQBZS010000378.1 GCA_027622115.1 Planctomycetota bacterium
AGGACTTACACCTCGCTGATCCGATGCGCTCACAGGCGCACTAGCACGGGACCATTGTCCCGTGACCGCTCGGGACAATGGTCCCAAGCTACCGCCACAAATCTCCATGCAAGAAAACATGAAATCGACAAGTCGCATTATCCGGCGAATGCTCGCTGTCCTGGCTCTGTTGTCGATCGTTCCGCCATCGATCGTTCGTGCCGAAGATTGGCCGAATTGGCGAGGCCCGAATCGCAATGCCGTTTCCACGGAAACCGGGCTGCTCAAATCATGGACTGACCGAGCACCGGCACTCGCCTGGCACGCGACGAATCTCGGCGCGGGCTATTCCAGCGTCGTTGTCTCAAACGGCCTCGTCTTCACGGTGGGTCGCATCGACAACGATGTCGTGTGTTTCGCGCTGGATGCCGAGTCCGGTCGACAACGCTGGGCCACGAAGATCGGCACAACCAAGCGGAATGTGATGTCCACGCCCACCGTGCATGATGGGCTGATCCATGCACTGGACCCGGACGGCGAGCTGGTTTGTCTCAAGGTCGCCGATGGAACGATCGTTTGGCAGCGCAGCTTTGTGGACGAATTCGGTGGTCGATTGATGTCGGGCCGAGGCTATGGCGAATCGCCGCTCGTTGACGGCAACCGCCTGATCTGCACGCCCGGTGGAGCCGACGCCATGCTCGTCGCGATCGATCGCAAAACCGGTGCGGACATTTGGAAGACCAAGTTTCCCGACGTCGGCCCGTTGGGTCGCAGCGGCGCGGCGTTCTCGTCCATCGTGGTCGCGACGGCGGGAGGCGTGCGGCAATTCATTCAACTGACCGGTCGAGGCCTCGTGGGAGTCGATGCGGAAACCGGGCGATATTTGTGGGGCTATAACGACATCACCAACAAGACGGCCAACATCCCCACGCCGATCGTTCGGGGGGATCGAGTCTTTTGTGCCAACGGCTATCACGCGGGCAGCGTGCTGTTGCGACTGAAGGCCAGTGATGCCGGAACGAGTGTTGCCGCCCAAGAAGTTTACCGGCTGAAAGGCAATCGTTTTCAAAATCACCACGGCGGCTTCGTGCGAATCGGAGACCATGTTTACGGCGGTCACGGCAGCAACAACGGACTGCCGACGTGCTTGGAATTCGAAACCGGCAAGATCGTCTGGCGGAGTCGCGGGCCGGGAACGGGATCGGCAGCCGTGATCGCGGCGGATGGACATCTCGTGTTTCGATATCAGAACGGAGTCGTCGCGCTGATCGAAGCCAGTCCAGACGAGTATCGCCTCAAAGGCACATTCAACGTGCCGGGTGCGGGCGGCGATAGTTGGTCGCATCCGGTGATCTCGCACGGCAAGTTGTTCTTACGCGAGAAGAACGATCTATGGGTCTACAACATTCGAGAATCGGCGCAACCGGCCACCCCCAAGCCGGCTCGGCCCAAGCTCCCGCCGGATTTGGCGGCACTGGTGAATCTCGGTGCCGCGGTCGAGTTGCTGCCACGGAACAAATTCCAAGACGGGCGGAATCGATACTACGCATTCGCCGCGACGCCAAAGCGGGATTTGGGCATCGTCACATTCGCCAACCAACATCTCGGCGAAGATGGAACACTAAAGCCGGAAGTTGTCAGCGAATTGAAAGGCGTCGAGTCACTATGCGTGTTGAATCTGGCAGGCAGTCGAGTCACCGCTGCGGGATTGGCTCAGATCGCGAGACTCGAAAAGGTCGTCGGATTGAATGTTGAACTCTGTGGTCAACTCGACGATGAAAGTCTGCACGCGTTGGTCAATGCCGAACGACTGGTGGTCCTGATTGCGGCCGGCACTGCAATCTCTTCGCAAGGTATCGAACACATCTCACGTCTGCCGAACTTGCGGGCGGTCGACCTGGAAGTTTGCGACAACATCTCGGACTCGGCCTGCGAAGTGCTTGGACGGATGCGACAACTGCAAGCCTTGAATCTCAGGAAGACCGCATTCGAAGCCATGAAAGTGACAGGTGCCGGTTTGTCCCAACTCGCGCGACTTCCAAAGTTGGAGGTGCTCAACATCTCCGGCAATGGCATCACCGACGCGGCCCTAAAACACCTTGTGATGACTCGCACGCTCCGCGAGCTAACGCTCAATCGACTGGCCATTACGGATGCGGGACTCAAGCATGTGTCGGAATTCAAATCGCTCAAGCGGTTAGAATTGGTTTATTCGGAAGGTTTCGGCGGTCCGATCATCACCGATGCCGGCGTCGCGAGATTGGGTGGCCTAATGGAACTTCAGACGTTGACACTCGTCGGGGCGCGAATCACGGACGCGTGTGTCGACGACTTGGCGAAGTTGAAGCAACTGCGGTTTCTCAAGGTCGTCGGCACGCGGATGACGCCCACGGGAATGCAACGACTCGCCGAGCAACTGCCGAACGCACGGATCACGCAAGACGGCCAGGCGAGTGATGGACAGCGCGACTAATCGGCGCGAATGATGATCGAGTTGCCGATGGGAACTAAGTAACTCAACCGAGAATTCGTCAAATACAAGGGATTCCATGACAGCCACATCCAAACCTGCCGGTGTGCTCGTTGAACCCGTGCCGGATCGCGTCGTCATTCCGGCCGAAGACATGCCCGAGGAACCCGATGTCAGCCAATTGATCACGAGGAACGAGCGAAACCCCGGGGCTTCCTTCGCAAGCTCAGTCCAGCCCCGGCCACCCAATCCCAAAATCAAGCTTTGACGATGCACTAAGAATCCGTGTCCGGAAAGACTTCGCCCATCTCGTCGAAGATCTCGCCCACGCGGGGTTTGAAGACGTCGCCGATCAACATGTCCACCAGATTGCTGCGATATTGCGGGTGCTGTTTTAGAAACTTGCCAAAGCTGAAGTCCGGTGCGTAGAACGCGTAGACCAGCTTTCGAAACAGCTCGACACCCGTGCAATACTGCTCCTGCCAGGCCCCCAAGCGCTCGGCGGAGAAATCTCGGCGTTCGATTGCGTTGTGAACCGCGTCCGCCGCGAATTCTCCGGACTTGAACGCCAGGAACACACCCGTGGAATAGACCGGGTCGATAAAACTGTAGGCGTCACCGATTAACACCCAGCCATCGCCCGCGCCTTGTGACGATGAATACGAAAAGTCTTTGGTCGTGAAGAATTCCGCGCATCGCTTTGCTGGTGACAATCGCCGCTGCATGGCCGGACAGCGGGCAAGCTCGGCGGCGAAAATGTCCTCCGCAGTTCCTCGGTCTTTGCCGAACAGGTAGCCCATTCCCGCCGTGCAACCGACGCTGACGATGTCGTCCGGCAGCGGGATGTACCAAAACCAGGACTTCTTGCCTTCGGTTTGCAAGATGATCGTCGCGCCTTCGTCCTTGCCGGGATCACGCAACGCCCCTTTGAAGTAACTCCACACCGTCCCTTTGCGTAGGCGGTGATCGGCCTGCTTGACTCCCAGCCGATTCGACAAGAACGCGGTTTGCCCGGTCGCGTCGATTACGACTTTCGCGCGCAGCTCAACAACCGGCTGATCGGATTCGGATTGCAATTTAACTCGGACACCCGCGGCTCGCGATTCGTCGAAGTTGACTTCCAAGACATGTGCGTCGGAGCGGACAGTCGCCCCCTTTTCCTCCGCGTTTTCTAGCAGCATGCGGTCAAAGTCTCCGCGAACCACTTGCCAAGTTTGCGAGCATTCATGGGGGTTGTATTCATCAAAATAGAACGGGGCCGATTCCTTATGGCCGTCCGACACGAATTGCACGCTGTACTTCTTGGGGAATTCGCTCTGTTTAAGTTTTTCGATCAGACCTAGCCGCTTGAGTGACCAATAGGTTTCGGGGATCAGCGACTCGCCGACGTGAAAGCGAGGAAACGCGGATCGTTCGAGAATCACGACCCGATGACCGTACTCGGCCAACAACGCGCCGGCTGTGGATCCCGCCGGACCTCCACCGACAACGATGACGTCATAGTCCTCGTCGAGCTGTGGCTGAGGTCCGAATTCCGTGGCGACTTTCGTCTGAAACATTGTCAATCACCGGCACTGAGTTTGAGTTTGTCATTTTCCGGGGTCAGGCTTACGTATTTCAGATTTGGCGGGCGTTGGACTTTAGTTTCATCAAGCACGTCACCCCGCCAAATCTGAAAGACGTAAACCTGACGCCCAAGTCCCCAATTCGCGTGTTTCTTGAAAAGCAGTTAATTCGCCGCGACGTTGATTTTCAGGCGATGTGATTGATTCGACGTATCTTCAGAAAACGCGCGAGTTGAGAACTTGGGGGTCAGGCTTACGTATTTCAGATTTGGCGGTTTACCGTTGTTAGTGAATTCCACGTCGAATGGCCGCCAAATCTGAAATTCGTAAGCCTGACCCCTTAGGCGTTCGGGAGCGGGGCGGAAATCTCCAGCAGGTCGACCGCCGGCTTCTCGTTGCAGAAAATGGTCGCCAATCGACCGTAAGTCACTTCGCCGGCTTCCATTTGTAGGTAGGACGCTAAAGCTTGACCGGCGGTAATCCGCAGGATTGCCCCCAGATCGATCTGGCGCAACACATTGTGGTTGATCAAAACGTGTCCCAGCGGAGTCTTGCCGTCGAGTATCTCGTTGCGGACTTGCTCGGTCACGTACTGAAAATGAAATCGCACGATGCCAAACTGCACGACTTCTTCGGTGCCGGATTTCAACAGCAGAATCTTTCGATCGTAGGTTCCGCCGTCCTGAGCGGGAGTATGTCGTTCGGCTAAGACTCGGACATCCACCGGAGACCGATGGTACGACTCCATCGTGACGGTCATGTGGTGATTGTGAACCAGCATCTGCTTGTACGGTTCGGGCGTCAGCGACGACGGGATGTGTTCCGCACGTTCGAAGAGCGGTGTTTCATCGGGAAACATCGCGATGAGGGCGTTGAGTTCGTCGTGGGGATTCATCCGACCAATCCGCAACTGAAAAAGAATGCTCGGACGTTACGTATACCGCACCGCTCGATGTTCCGGCTCGAAATATTCCGGCAGCAAACTATCGACTTGCAACAAGCCTCGCCGAGTCAACTGAATGTCATCGCCGTGCACTTCCAGATACCCGGCTGCTCGCTGGTTGTCGAAAGCTTCGGCGAATTCTTCCAAGATGTTGACCCCAAATTTCTTCGCAAACGGCGCGGCTGAAAGTCGGCCTTCCTTCATTTGCAGGATCACCTCGCGAATCAACTGCTGATGGTCCGTTGGCCGCAGGGCTCGGTTGATCGGCAGGCGGCCTTCATTCACGACCTTCATGTAGTCTTCGATCCCGTCCAGGTTCTGGTAATGCACCCCCTGAAAATGACCGAACGATGAAACGCCGGTGGCCAACAGGTCCGAACCGCGAAACAGATTGTCGCGATAAATGAAGCGGTCGGTCTCGACATTCTTTACCATCTCGTTGCCGCTGGAAACGTGGTAACCCACGCTGCCCAATCGGTCGATGGCTTCACTGACCCAGCGCCGCTTGGTGGACCAATTCGCGACCGGCGACTCCAGACCTTGCTCCTTCATCTCCTTCGAGATGATCGTGTTGAAGGGCAACTCCATCTGGTACATCGTGATGTTGTCGGGCGTCATTTCGATGGCGCGTTCAACGCATTTGTTCCAGTTTTCATCGGTCTCGCCGATCATCCCCGCGATCAGATCAATGTTGATTTGCGGGAAGCCGACTTGTTGCAGCCATCCGTAGGCTCGGACGATTTCCGGCGAAAGATGGGCTCGCCCGTTTTCCTCGAGAATCTTGTCGTCAAAGTTTTCGACGCCCAACGAGACGCGTGTCACGCCGATGTCCTTGAGCGTTTGCACCTTTTCGAGACTCAGCGTTCCGGGTTCACATTCAAACGTGACTTCTTCGGCATCGTCCCAAGTGATGAACTGGCTCATGCGTTCGCGTAGCGATCGAAGCTGTCGAGAACTCAGGTACGACGGTGTCCCTCCGCCAAAGTAAACGAATTTCAGTTTGCGACCTTGAATCGCGGGCCGAGTACTTAACAACTCGGCTTCGCGGATCAAGGCTTGGACATAGTCTTCGATCGCTTTCGCGTTCTGGTTGGTATAGACCCGAAAGTAACAGAACTTACACCGCTTCCGACAAAATGGGATATGGATGTAAAGCCCGAGTGGATCCTCGGCATTCACCGGTTGCTCGAAGGCATCGAAGACTTCCGGCACGAAGTCCGACTTCCATTGCGAGAACGGTGGGTAGTTGGAAATGAAGTAACTGCCAACTTCCGTTTCTTTGCTGGTATCGGTGACCATGATTGCTCGTTTATTCCTTGGCCCCAAAACAGTAAAGATTGCCGTTACGACCTTCGGCTCCGACAACCAAACATCCCTCGCCGATCGCCACGCCGGCCGTGATATCCTTGCCGGCATTGAACTTCCAGACTTCAGCACCGGTGGTCAGATTCACCTCGTAGAGATTGCCATCGTTTGAACCGAAGAATACACGATTCTGCACGATGGCCGCCGAACTGTTGATTTGGGCTTTGGTCGCGAAGACCCACTCGCGTTTGCCACTCACGCGATCGATGCAGTGCAGTTGCTTGTCGTGACCACCGACGACCACGAACTTCTCGGTAACCGCGGCGGACGCGTGATAGGGGTGCTCGCGTTTGGGATCCTTGTATTTCCACTGAACTTGCTTGGCCTTCCAATTGAGCGCCACGACTTCGCCGTCGTGCGTGCCGACGTAAAGCAGATTGTCGACCACGGCAGGAGACGCGATCAGAAAGGAGTTCAGGTTGATCTCGGATTCCTGCTTTCCGCTTTCGATGTCAATGACGCGGAGATGCGAGTCGCAACCGGCGACAAACGTGAACTTGCCCGAAATCGCCGGTGCACAATTCACGCGATCCAGAGTTTCGTATTTCCAGGCGAGTTTGCCGGTCTTCACGTGGATGCAGTACAGGAATGCATCGTGCGAACCGACCACGAGTCGATCGCCGACGATTGCCGGACAACCGGCGATTTCGGCACCAGTCGTGAATTTCCAGACTCGCTTTCCGGTGACTCGATTGAC
>JAQBZS010000379.1 GCA_027622115.1 Planctomycetota bacterium
TCAAGGTGGCTGCCGATGTGCCTGCCGGAACGTACGACGTGCGGCTCGTCGGACGATGGGGTGTGAGTAATCCTCGGCTGTTCTCGGTCGATCACGGGCTCAAGGATGTCGTCGATACCGAACCGAACAACGAAGTGTCGCAGGCCCAAGTTGTTCCGGTCAACTCGGCGGTCGCTGGGATGTCCGACGGTAACAACGAAGATGTGTTCCGCTTCACCGCCCGCGTCGGGCAACGGATTCTCATCGACTGCCAAGCCGGCAAACTCGATTCGATGATGGACGCGACGATGTCGCTGGCGACCGCCGCCGGCAAGTTGTTGGCCAGCAGCAGCGATCACAACGGTCGCGATCCGTTGATCGACTTCGTGGTTCCCGCGGACGGTGATTACTTGGTTCGCGTCTACGACCTGTCCTACAGAGGCGGTCATCCGTATCGACTGCTGATCACGGACAAGCCGCACATCGAAAACGTCTTTCCGCGAGCCATCCAAGCCGGGCAAAGCGTTGAACTCGTGGCAATCGGCCAGAACCTCGGTGACGGCTCAACGACATCTTCTTGGCGAGAAGGCGACGTGCCTTACGCCGAACGGAGATTCGCTTTTTCGGCCCCATCGGACATCGTGTCGATCGGCTCGTATCGTTTCAGCGTGCATCCGACCGATCACAGCGTGTTGCCGACGGCGGCCACCTGCACACTCACCGGAACGCAGTTCTTGGCGTCGCCCATCGGGCTGGCGAATTCGCAGACCATGGTCGTGACGGAATCGCCCGTGACGTTGGAAGCCGAACCCAACGACACTCAGGACCAACCTCAAGTGGTCGCGTTGCCGTTGGTCGTGAGTGGGAGATTCGACCAAGCACGCGATGCCGATTGGTTCGAATTCGAAGTGGCCGAAAGCGGTCAATACGGTTTCGACGTGTATTGCGAACGCATCAATGGCCGCGCCGATCCGTATTTGGTGGTGGTCGATGACAAAGGCAACCGCATCAACGAACTCGACGACTTCGGCCACCGGATCAATGCGTTCGATGGGCATCTGCGTGATCCGTCGGGCATGGTGAACCTGGGCGCGAAACGAAAGTACAAAGTGTTGGTCCAAGACCGTTATCGTCGCGGCGGTGCTCGTTATCAGTACGTGCTTGCCATTCAGAAGCAGCGACCGGATTTCTATGCGGCCGTGATTCACAGCCAGAACCCCGGCCCCGGCGGGACGACAATCTGGCGCGGCGGTTCGGTCTACTTGGATGTGATCGTGCATCAACAACAGGGCTACAACGAGCCGATCACAATCACTGCGGAGAATCTGCCGCCGGGACTGCATGTCGCTCCAACCGTAATCAATAACAACTCGCGCGGCACGCTGGTGATTTCAGCAGACGACAACGCCGCCGACTTCACCGGCCGGATCAAGCTCTGGGCGACGGGCAAACGAGGCGACGAGACCATTCGCCGCGAAGCCCGACCGTATTCGCGAGTCTGGACCGACGCCGGCATGAACTCCAGCCGACCCACGCGTGACTTGGTTGTCGCAATCCGAGACGGCGCTCCGTATCGGCTGGAGTGGTCGGCGCCTCAAATGGAAGTCGAAGCCGGCAAGGAAGCCAATTTGACGCTGCGTTTGACACGTCGGTGGGACGATTTCAAGGCGGACGTCACGGTGCAGCCGCTGACATTTCCCGGCAACTTCAAGATGTCGAACACAAGTTTCAAAGCCGGCCAAATGGAGCTGTCGATCCCGATCACGGTCCAAAACAACACTCGACCGGGTGACTACACGCTCGCCGTTCAGGGACAGGCTCAAGTGCCGTTCAACAAGGATGCGAAAGCCAAGGATCGCCCCAACACGTTGGTCTCGCTGCCCAGCCGATCCATCACGCTGCGAATCGTTGCGGCGCCAAAACCGTAAGTGGGATTCAGCGGATTAACTGAAACTCCGGCAGCATGAACACTGCCCATAACAAGTCCTGCACGCCTTGTTCGCTGGACTCCATGCCCAACAATTCCACGAGTAACTTCTGTTCGTCGTCGCTTGGGGATCGCGATAGGGCGGAGGCGAAGACCCAGTTGGCGAGTTCTTGAGGGTCGCGATGTTCGGCCGCGACTCGCTTTGCTCCGTTGGCGATTGCGTCCGCGAGGATTTGGCCGTTCGCCAAGTCGATCGCTTCGAGTGTGGTCAATCCACTTGGTCGCATGGTGACGATTTGATCCCGATTCGGCCGACCGAGCGAACGCATCAAGTAGTCGGACTTCAGCAGCGACGCGCGGACCATGCCGGCATTCGAATGTGCCGCTCGATTGAGCAACGCGGTGAGTTGCGGATTGACTCGACCCGCCCAAACGCCGGGTTGGGCGACGAGCGCGGTTTTCTTCCAGTCGTCCGGAGTCTTGGCGAATCTCCCGCGACCATCCGGCTGTGACACAGTCCACTCCCACGTGGCGTCCGTGGCGACGATCGTTTCGGATTTGTCCGCGCGACGAATCCGAGCTTCGAAAATCAGACCGGCGGCGTTTGGGGTGCTGCCGCCATTCTTGGCGACAATCAGAATCTCGTTCCGTCCCGGACGGATATGGGCATCCAAGCCGACTAATTCGACCGATTCCCAATTCGCGTCGGCCTGAACTTTGCGGCCGTTGACGTACAGCGTGTATTCGTTGTCGCAGGTAAGTGCCGCGACCGATCGCGTGGGTTGCCCCGTGATTTCGAACGACGTGCGGACGCTGATCGTTTCGCCGGCCTTGGCGCTGGCCGAGTTGGCGGTCGACCAGATCCATTTGGCTTGGAGGGGCGTGCTCTTTTCGTCCGGCGACTGGGGACTCGACTTCATGCGGACGACCGGTGCATGGAATTGATTCGGAGCCGTGCCCGTCAGTTGCCACACCGCATCGACGAACTGCTCGGCCGACATCCGTCTGACCGTCGGCCCGCGAAATACGAATTCGCCGTCGTCCGGTGCGGATTCGCGAGATGGGATCGCCGATTGATAGGCCGCCGAGTTGCAGATGAGTTCGATCGTTTTCTTGAGGTCGTAACGGTTGTCCGCCAGATGCACGGCCAGGAAATCCAGCAGGTCGTCGTTCCAGGGCTTGGTATGCATGGCGTCGACCGGATGCACGATGCCTCGACCCATCAAGCGATGCCAGATGCGATTCACAATCGTGCGTGTGAAGCGGCCGTTCTCGGGATGCGTCATCAGCGCGGCGAGTTGCTTCAAGCGTTCCTGCTGCGGTGCGGCGGCGTTGATTTGCCCGAGTTCCGGAAACAGCCATGCGGCCTTGGCGGTTTTGCCCGTCGACTTGTCGCAGCGATGCAGTATCAGCGATTCGTTCGCATAGACCTGGGGACCTGGGCCAGGCTGTAGGTCTCTTCCAAAGTCCAGCGATCAATGAAGCTGTCGTGGCAGGACGCGCATTTGAGGTTGATGCCGAGAAACGCCTGGCTGACGTTTTGCGCGAATTGAAGCTCTTGGCGTTGGCTGGCATTCACGTTGCCTCGCCAGCGAATGCCCTGAATAAAGCCTGCCGCTTCGGGAGTCGGCGAGATTAATTCTCGAACGAATTGGTCGTACGGTTTGTTTTCGACAAGTGATTGGTACAGCCATTTCGAGATTTGTTTTCGACCGCCGGTGATGAAGCCGGTGCCCGC
The DNA here is from genome assembly GCA_027622115.1 of Planctomycetota bacterium. GTDB lineage: Bacteria > Planctomycetota > Planctomycetia > Planctomycetales > Planctomycetaceae > JAQBZS01. The sequence continues at coordinate 3,645 of JAQBZS010000379.1, forward strand.
GTAGTCGTTCCTCAACAGGTCGTTCCAAAACGTCAGCCAATGCTCAGCGAAGGTGATGTCCGGATCGACTCCGTTGGTCGCGGGGTGACCTTCCGCAGCGGTCGCGCCCAACAACTGTTGCACGAGTGCGGCTCGCTTCGCGGGATTCGTATCCGCCACGAAACGTTGCAAATGATCCGGATGCGGCAACAGGCCCACCACGTCCAGCGTGATGCGTCGCAGGAAGGCGGCGTCTTCAATTTGCTGCGGGCGTGCGAGTTTTCGCTGTGTTTGGTACGCGTCGATGATGCGATCGAGGGGGTTTGTTCGGTCGCCGGAGACGGGCGGTAGTTGCGGGCGGCGCGGCTTGAGCGGCGGTTCGTACGCGTTGACGCCGAAGGTGAAGCCGGCTTCCCAACTCAGGCCGCGGTCGATCCACGTGCGGAGCGTGGAGATTTCTTTCTCGTTCAGGCGCGGCTTCTGTTTCGGCGGCATCTGTTCTTTGGGATTCGCCGATGTCACCAGTTCGATGATCCGCGACTTGGCGGACTTACCGGGCACGGCGGCCTCGGATTCCAAGACCAGCTTGCGGGTGTTGATCGAGAAACCGCCTTTCGATTCGCGACCGCCGTGACATTCCACGCAGTGTTTCTTGATGATCGGAACAACGTCATGGGCGAAGTCCAACTGCTGATCTTCCGCGACGAGCCACTGCGGACCGGCGACAAGAAGCATCGCGAAGCTTGCAGCAAGAACGAGACGTCGGAGACGGCGTGGCATGTGACGAGCTTTCGTTGACGGAACCGTTTTCGAGTTCAGCGGCGAGAAAAGACGACGAGATTAAGTTTGAGTTTGTCACATTTGGGGGAAAGGGGTCTGGCTTACCTATTTCAGATTTGGCGGGCGTTTGACGTGGAATTCACCAACAACGTCAAACCGCCAAATCTGAAATCCGTAAGCCAGACCCCCAAGTTCTCGACTCACGCGATTTTTGAAGGCACGTCGAAACAACGACATCGCACGAAATCCGAAAGGGTAGCGACCGAGCGTCTTGCGTTCCCGGTGATGTAGGCGACTTGAACTTCTCTCAAGAAACACACGAATTGAGGACTTGGGGGTCAGGCTTTACGGCTTTCAGATTTGGCGGGACAACGTGTTTGATGAAACCAAAGTCCACCGCCCGCCAAATCTGAAAGACGTAAGTCTGACCCCCGGAAGCTGACAAACTCGATCCTAACCCAACTCGTCCGCGGATTCCGGGAGACGCGAAGTGGTGGCGTAGACGCGACTCATGACGACGGCGATTGCCAGCACGGTAATCACTCCGAGCACCCCCGAAACGGCGACCGAGGCCGATTGCCAGCCCATGTCGCTGATTTGCGGGATGTTGTAATCCGACCACACCAGCGGGTGACTCGTCTCCAATTCGGCGAGCCCCGTTTGCTCGGCCACGGCTTCGTAACCGTCCGGCATCGACGACGCGAAGGGCGAAAGGAATGCCGCGATCGCCAACGCCACGATGCCACCGACCATCACGGCTTGTGTGACTCGGACGATGACGGGTTGCCGTGACTCCGGCTGATACACCAAGTCCGGTCGTTGGGTGAAAATGACACCGAGCGCGGCTCCCGTGATGAGTGCCTCGCCGATGCCGATTAACGCATGCCCGGCGACCATCAACGTAAAGAAGTTCCGAAATTCATAACCGCTCGAACGTTGTGACAAGTAGACCTCGAAACAAAACACCGCGGCAGCCGCCATCACCGAGAGCCACGAAGCCACCACGGCACCGACCAGTGTGCCTCGTTGGTGGTCCGCAAAGCGGCGGCGGATGAAGTTCATCACCACGTATCCGCCGATCGATCCCAGGACGCCCATGTGGAGGACGTTGGCACCGAGTGCGAAGATTCCACCATCGGCGAACAGCAGACACTGGACCAGCAACACCGTGGTCAGCGCGACGCACCCCGCCCAGGGGCCGAGCACCGTGGCGGCGAGGACTCCGCCGAGCAAATGACCGGATGTGCCGCCCAGCGGGAAGTTGACCATCTGGCCGGCAAAGATCACGGCGGACATCATACCCGTCAGTGGAATCGTGCGGTCGGCCAGTGAATCGTTCAATCGCCGTAAACAATAGCCCACGACTCCGATCGACACGGCACCCGTGGCGAGCGAAACAGCGGGACTCAGGATTCCGTCGGGGATGTGCATCGTGGATACGAGATTTTTGATTTTTGATTTGAACGTAGCATGGGACCATTGTCCCGAGCGGTCACGGGACGATGGTCCCGTGCGACTCACGACCACTGATTGATGTTCGCATCCTGTTCGGCGTCCGCTTTGCGATAGAGCTTGGCCGGAATGAGCAACTCGCTCTCGATCTTTTTGCCGTTGAGGTAGGCCATGATCTGTTCGACCGTTTTCTTGGCCATCACGGTGGGAAACTGAATCGGCTCGGCAAAAATCTTTCCGTCACGAACTGCCAGCTTGCCTTCCGGTTGGCCGTCGAACGCAATGATTTTGATCTTATCCGTGGCTTTCGACGATTCGAGCGCACCGTAAGCTCCCAAGGCACTGGGGTCGTTGATGGCGAAGATGCCCGCGATATTTAGCGTCGAGTTGTTCAATGTGTCCAACGTGGCGTCTCGACCTTCTTTCTTGGCTCCGTTGCCGTCGAGTTTCTGGTCGATGGTGATCTTCCCGGTTTCGCGTCCTGCGTTGTACGCGTCGATGACTTCGGTGAACCCCTTCACGCGATCCTGACACGACTGGGCTTGCGGGTAGTGCAGCACCAACACCTCGCCCCCGTTCGGTTTGAGCGCTTCGATCATGGCCTCGCCGGCCAGCTTGCCGCCGCCGTAGTTGTCCGTGGCGATGTTGCACTCCACCTTGACCTTCTTGTCCAAGCAGGCCGTGTCCGTAGTGAAGACGGGGATCCCGGCCGCGTTGGCTTTGGCGATCGCCGTGCCGACGGCTCGCGCATCGACGGGGCAGAGCACGATGGCCTGCACCTCTTGGACAATAAAATCTTCGACCTGTTTGAATTGCTTGTCGGCGTCCTGGGCTCCGTCCACAACCTGCGTGTCGTAGCCGTGCGTCTTCGCTTCGGACGTAATGTGGTCGCCGATGACTTTGAAGAACGGATTCCCGAGCGTCATGACGGATACGCCGATGGTGGGCTTTTTTTCGCCCTTCGCGCAGGATGCCAGTCCGGTGGTCAATAGGCCTGCGGATGTTGCGAGGAATTCACGTCGTTGCATGAGTGCATCTCCACGATGAAGAAGGAGGGATTGGGGTCAAAACCGCCAAATCTGAAATCCGTAATCCTGACCCGCCTAGCGCGGATTATTGATGGGCGTAGGGTGCTGTCGAAGCAAACCGTGATGGTGGT
>JAQBZS010000380.1 GCA_027622115.1 Planctomycetota bacterium
TTAGAGCAATGAAGACGTCAAGCCGCGAGCATTGAACTTTGCCGACGCCCGACCCCAGATCGACTTTCGAAGCACTGTTTTGGGCAATTCAGCCAATGGAGATTGCTCGAACGAATCGGCAATTCCCGCCGATCCTCGATGGTCCGTCCAATGCAATGCCGCATGAGTCCATTTTCGCCGGATTCTGAATGATCGGATTGGTGGGGTTGTGCCGATTCTAGGGATACGTTCGAGGTCGGTCTGAGTGGCTCAACCTCCGATGCGCATTGAGTTTTCTGCTTTCAGTTCTCAGGCCCGTTGAGATTGAACATGCCCAGATCGATCCACCCACTCTCTCTCGTATCACTGTGTGTCGCTGCACTTCTCGCAATCGCCATCGTCCGCGCGTCTCAGGCGGAAAACACCGCCCCCAAATTCGGACGATGGAACGCTCCGGGCACGACGCAAGCCAGGGCTGCTCGTGCGAATTCGTCCGCGAAATCATCCGCAAAGTCGAAGCGATCGGCCGCCGCCGACCCGCAAGAGGTCGAACCCAAAATCAGCTTGAACTACCTGGATGCGGGTTGGGCTCGGGTGCTCAAGGACGTTGCCGAAAAGAGCAGGAAGCAACTCGTGATGGAGCGCATCCCGATCGGGCGGCTGGTGCGGCGAGATCGCAAGGAGCACACGCTCGAAAGTGCCGTGGAAGTGCTCAACAAGGAACTCGAAAGCAAGGGCTTCCGGCTGATGATCATGCGGGAATACCTCGTGGTGATGCACCTCAAGGCCGCGCGATCCAAGTACCCGCGTCCGGAACTCGCAGGCAATATGACTGCGACTCCGCAAGCTCTGGCTCCGCGAAACGCCGAACCACTTCGCCCGGAATACCAACGCAAGTTTTCCACCGTCACGCCTTCGCGTCAGTCTGCCGAGCGGGATATCACTTCGCGCGAAAACGATCGGTGGCTGAAGTCGGACATCCAACAAGCGGGCTTCGAGAACGAGTCTACGCCGAAGAACGGCGCGAACACGCCGCCAAGCCGGAATCCACTGGAAGACAACCCCGTCGTTCAACTCGCCGTGACTCTGGAAAAACGTCGAGCCGTCGATGTCGCACGCGTGGTGTACTCCGCTTTCAAATCACGTGCGAAGCTGATTCATCAAGGCCCAGATGGCTTGCCGGCATTCGAAGTTCATCAGGAACAAGTCACGCATGCTCTGATGCCCAACGCGAATGATCCCGGCGTGATCCAACGCCAACCAACCGAAGCGGTCGCCCTGTTCTCAATTGCGATCGACGGCACCAAGAATCGTCTGCTCGTGCATGGACCCAAGGATCGCGTTCGAGGTCTGGCGAGTCTCATCCAACGTCTGGACGTCAACGCGGCGACCCCGAATGACACCGTGAAATTCTTCCCGGCCACGCAAAAAGAAGCTGCCGTGGCGTCCAAATTAGGGCCACATTTGAAGCGTTTGATGCACGAGAAATCGAAGCCGCAAGCTGCGGCACCCACCGGTCGACTCGATGACTTTGACCGCGCATTCCGGTTGGCGCAAGCACAACGTCAACCCAAACCGGCGAATCCAGCCAACCCCGATCCTCCCGCCATCGATCCCAACGTTCCCGGAAACCCAATCCGCAACGTCAACCCGAACGGGGCATCGGAAGATTTGCCGTTCGATCGCATCCGCAGCAACGTGGATATCGACGTCGTGCCCGGCGTGGGCTTGGTGCTCAAGGGAAATATGGTGGATGTCGACGCGGTCATGGAGATCATCGCCGGCATCGTGCGAGCCAGTCGCGGAGCCGTGCCCGCCATTCACTTGCTCACGTTGCGGCATGTGAATTCGGAAGCCCTGTCGACATTGCTCACCAGCGTTTACGAACGTTTGGACCAACTGCGTGCTCGCGGGTTGAACCAAGGCACCGGTGGCGGTGCCAACAATGCCACGCTGGCCTTTTTCCCGGTTGTGAAACCCAACGCCATCTTGATCTTGGCGTCCGGCGTGGACATGGAATCGATCATTGCACTCGCGGATGAACTCGACAAACCCGTCGATCCCGCGGCCGAGATCGAAGTCATTCCGTTGAAATATGCCATTGCTTCGCAAGTGCAAGAGATGGTTGAAGAGTTCTATCAAGGCCGGCTCGGGCTCGGTGCTCGCGTGCAAATCGGCGCGGACTTCCGCACGAATGCGTTGATCGTGCATGCTCGACCGAACGATCTGGCCGAAGTTCAGCGACTGGTGTTGAAGATCGACAAGGACGAATCGCCAGCGGTCAGCGGCTTGAAAGTGGTGGTGCTCAAGAATGCCGTGGCCGAGGAACTTGCCACGGTGATCAACACCGCGATTCAAACCGTGCTCAATCCGGGCAGCACGACCGGAGCAGGCGGAGCATTCGCGGGTGGTGGTGGTCAAGGTGCCCAACAATTGCGCGAGGCAAAATCCGTCGTGCTGGAGTTCCTGCGAACTCAAGACGGCAAGCCGATCAAAGTGAAATCAGGGCTGCTGGCAGACATCCGAGTCACTTCGGACGCGCGAATGAACGCGTTGTTGATTACGGCGCCCGCGCAAAGTTTGGACATGTTGGAAGCGTTGATCACACACCTTGATCAGCCTTCCCCCACAGTTGCTGAAATCAAAGTCTTCACTCTGGAAAACAGCGACGCGTCACAGGCCGGTGAATTGCTCAGCTCGCTGTTCGGTGATCAAAACCAGGAAGGTCAAATCGGCGTGCAATTGGCGGGAGCCGAAGACGCATCCAGCAGCCTCGTGCCGCTGCGATTCTCGGTCGACGTACGAACCAACAGCATCGTCGCGGTCGGCGGTGCGGAAGCGCTGCGCATCGTGGAAGCCGTGTTGCTGAGACTCGACGAAAGCGATGTGCGCCGCCGACAGACGACGGTGCTTGAATTGAAGAACGCACCGGTGACTGAAATCGCCACCGCCATCAACTTGTTCCTGACTCAACAGCAGGCATTGGCGCAGTTGGACCCGGATTTGGTCAGCAACATCGAACAACTGGAACGTGAAATCATCGTCGTTCCTGAACCGGTCACTAACAATCTGCTGATCAGCGCGACCGCTCGCTATTACGACGACATTATGAAAATGATTCAGCGGTTGGACGAGGCACCGCCGCAGGTTCAGATTCAGGCGTTGATGATCGAAGTGGAACTCGACAACACCGATGAATTCGGCGTGGAGTTGGGCTTCCAAGACTCGGCTCTGTTCAACCGCAGCTTGATTCAAGACGTCGTTACGATTTCCGAAACGTTTACGAACCCGAACGGAAACCAGCAAACCAATCAGACAATTGTCTCACAAACAGGCAACCCCGGCTTCGCGTTCAACAATCAACCCTTCGGGAACAACATCTCTGGTCGCTCCAGTCGCGGAAGTCTTGGCAGCCAAGGTTTGTCCAACTTCAACTTGGGTCGAGTCAACAGTGACCTGGACTTTGGCGGCTTTGTGTTCTCGGCAAGTTCCGATTCGGTGAACATCCTCGTGCGAGCTTTGGCCGCGCGACGCAACGTACACATTCTCAGCCGCCCGCAAATCCGGACGGTCGACAACCAACTCGCTCAAATCCTGGTCGGGCAATTGGTACCGGTCATCAGCAGCGTGTCCGTCAACGATAATGGCAACGCTCAACCGCAGGTGCAGCAACAGGAAGCCGGTATCATTCTGACCGTCACGCCGCGGATCAGCCCTGACGGCAACATTGTGATGGAAACCGTTGCCGAGAAAAGTTCTTTCAATACCAATAACGGCGTTCCCCTGTTTGTCGATTCCAATGGCCAGACATTCAATTCTCCCGTCAAGGATGTCATCACGGCCAGTACCACCGTGTCCGTGCCGAACGGCCAAACAGTCGTGCTCGGCGGGATGATCACGAAGCGGGATGACTCGCTTGAACGCAAGGTGCCGTGGCTGGGAGATATTCCCATCATCGGTATTCCATTCCGCTACGACTCGAAAACAACTCGGCGAACGGAACTACTGATCTTCTTGACGCCGCGTATCATCCTTAGCAATCAGGATTCGGAAGTCATCAAGCAAGTGGAATCCGAACGCTTGCGGTTCTTCCAGCATGACGCCGAAGCGATGCATGGTCCGCTTTACGCTATTCCGGCGGAACTCGACCTGAAAGCCCGCGGCGCGACGCAGATCACGCCGACTCACGAACCGGCTCCCGTGCCGCTCATGGACCTCGACGACACGGATGCTCCGACAACGATTGTCCCCAGGGGAGCGTTTCGCTTGCCGCCGTCAGCCATCCAAGAAACCGGCATGCGATCGGTCGGCGACGCAAGACGCCGGCGACAGTGACCCAGCAAGTCATCTCGCGATAAATGGAACTCGGGCTGCCAATAGCCGATCACACGGGGTTACAGAGTTAAGGACCGATCTATGAAACGCATGCGACACTTGAGTCTTTGTTGCTTTGCTATTGTCGGAACAACCGTGTTTGTCGGCTGTACGTCGCCGATGAATCTCACGCCGTGGAAAACGTCAATACCGGAAGCAAAGGCGAAGGATCCCGTGGTGGAGATCCTCGGGCTGTGGCAACCGGCTGAAGGTACGGGGCTCGACGGCCTGCCCTCTCGTGGTTTTGCCGGTCAATTGCTGTTCTTCACACGCGGGAGCAAAACCCCCGTCAAGGTCAACGGTGACGTGCGAATCTATGTGTTTGACGACGTCGGCTCCCCGGAACAACAATCCACACCCATTGACCAATTCGACTTTATCGAAGACACATGGCAAGTCCACTTACACATGGGAACGCTCGGCCCGTCCTACAATGTGTTCATTCCGTATTCACGGTCTTCGAATAAAAACCAAGTGAAATGCAGCCTCCGAGTCAAACTCATGCCTGAAGATGGCCCGACGTTGTTTTCGGAAACTGTGTCGGTGACATTGGCGGGACCGCTGACGGAGGAAATGCGCGGTCGAGCGGGACTTCGAGCCAAGCCGATCGAAGAACAGGTCCAACAGACGTTGCGTAAGTTGGTCGGCGAAGACGGGGAAGGTGAAACCGAGACCGAGGCACCGAAAGTCGGCAAAGCCAAGATCACGACGTTTCCGCTGCAAACCAGTCGCGGCCCCTCGGGACGCACCACGGCGAAACTGGCGAGCCCAAGTCCCGAGCCTGCCGCGACAGTCGGCAAACCGGGCAATGACCGCATGGTGCGGCTGGAAAACCGTATGGACGAGTTGATCGATTTGATGGCGAACGAACGCGCCGCGTCACAGCAGCCGCAAAGATTCGAGCCGCGTTACGCCGAGCAACCAACGATTCAACAAGTCTCGGGCGAACGTGAGTACCAGCCCGAGCCGGTGGAACGGCCTTTACGTTTTCGACTCAAATCATCACACCCACTGGAAATCCAACAACCCTCCGCAAGCCAACCCCAACCCGTGCATCCGTTCGAACAGCAGGATCATTCGAGCATTCAACGACCGACTCGGCGGCAACAGACTGAGTACCAGGATCACGAATTTCAACAGATCAAGTCTCAGCAGCCTGAATATCAGCAACAAGTCAGCCGACTCCAACCTGCCTACCGCGAGCATGCAGAGCGGGAACATTCGCCGATTCGTGAGCAACCTCGGCGATACAACGACACATCGAACCAAGTCGACTTTTCAAATCAACACGCCGGGTTTCAACGAGCGACTGCTTCCTCGTCACGAGAAGTTCAAGAGCAAGCGAGAAACGACATGATGGAGTTATCGCATCCGCTCGCCGGGGACAGTGCAAATCAACAACCGCGCACCACCGAATTTCAGTTTGAGCGATTCGCGAACAGTTCCAATCCGCCGGTCACTTTCGAGTGAGGCAACTTGAGAAGAATAATCCGCCCGGCGGAACTGAGGGGAAAGGCCAACGGTCGGCAAGATCCCCGCTTCCACCGACCCCGTGACCTCGCGTCGGTGGAAATACGGCTGATCAGATACCGCGACACACGCGAAAGCCATTCGCGGCTCCACCCACCGGGTGGAGCTGCGTTGCCACTGTTTGCCGATTATTCGGCAAGCACGCAATCGGACTTGGCGTTGCTGCTATACGCTTCCGTTTCGAGCAAAGCGTCCATCCAGTAGCCCGAACCGATGACGTCCAGTTCAATGGCATCCGGACCGATGCGGTTCGACGAGACGATCCAGGCGATGTATTTCGCTTCGTCAAACGGCTGCTTGGCCAAGAGCTGTTTGTCAAACAGCCGATGCAGCACGGCATCGCCATCCATGCCGTCCGCCAACAAGCGCACGACCCAAGACTCCAGCGGCGGGGCGTTCAGGACATCCCGAGCGTCCTTGGACTTGGCCGTGACTTCCAGCCGGACTCGCACGGCATCCGGTGTGGGGAATTCGCCGGGCATCGCCGCGAACAACAGGCTGGCGACGTTGAACAACTCCTCGTGCAATTCCATGTCGGCCGAATGTTCCTACAGGGTTTCGTCCATCATTTCATACGACCAATTCTTGATTTGGCCGTCACGCAAGCGATCCCCAAGCTGAAATCGCAAGACAATCGCCGCCGCTTCGTCCGGCGAGTGATCATTCAGAGACAGCAGACACATCTCGCGCAATTCCGCGTCCGACATGCCGGCGGTGTCGCCGTATTCCATTTCGGCCAGCAACCCGGTCAGCCGAGCCGACGACCATGCGCCGGGGATTTCTTCAAGGACTTCGGTGCTCAAAACTCGAACATCGTAGGCATGCGCCATTTAGCTGCACCTAATGCATTTGACCGCGAACGGCATGGCTTCCAGGCGTTCCGGAGCAATCGCCCCACCGCACTTCGTGCAGACGCCGTACTTGCCGAGTTCGATTTCGCTGAGTGCTTCCTTGATCTGTGCGATTTCGCTCAGTGTCACTTGACCGATGCGCTCCAGCACCTCGTCGTCTTCGGATTCGGCCGCATTCTCCGCCCAATCGTCATCCGCCGGAGCGCTGAGATCTTCATCAATCTCGTTCGCTCGCGCAACCAATTCGCGCATCCGGTCTTCCAGAATCGTCTTGACG
>JAQBZS010000381.1 GCA_027622115.1 Planctomycetota bacterium
ATGTGACGCAAATTGTTGAAAATGCTCCAGCCGAGACCAAGGATGCAACCGGCAAATGACTTGCGGGCGATTTACGATCGTCCCATCGTTTATCATTTGTAGCAGAGACTCGACCCAGACGGTTTCATCGAAACCAGGTTCGTAATACCCGTTTGTGCCGTACAAAATGTAAGGCCGATCAGGATCAAGATTGAAATGGCGGCAGAATTGTTCTCGGGTCCAAATGCAGTCTTCTTGGAAATGGCAATCAAACTGTGGTGCCCCAATCACGGACGTGTCGTGCTGCTTGTAACGTTCACGCGACATTAGCTCTCGCTGATTGATCTCGTTCCACACCGCCATCCGGTCAGGATGACACCGCACTCCTTTCAAGACATTGTCCCAGCTTCGGATCATGCCGATTGTGGGAATCCCCAGCTTCCGGGCCGCGTTGAGTAGCTCTGCTTCCGCCGTCAATTGCGAGTGCGTCGACAGGTATACGTCGGGACGTTGACGCTGAAACTCTTCGATGTATTCGGACCGAGGGGCGTAGAATTTGCGATTCTCCCAGGCCCGGTAGAGCTTCAAGAGCGGGCTCAAGTTGAGCCTCGCAACCTGCTGCCTCACCCGCCAGGCCCTGGTTCTGCCTGGTGTGGGGCGGCAGGGATACAGCATGTGAAAGCTAACACCGGGCAGCGACCACTTTTCTGTAAATTGCTTTACGCGTGCGGCCTCTGTGAAGATCGCGACGCTGGCCCCGCGTGCAATGAACGCATGCAATAGCCCATTGCAAAAGAGATCGCGGACTGTTCGACCCTCCGTAATCGAAAGAGCGATGTGCATCTCGCACTCCAGACTGAATTGACAACGCGGCCGATATTAAATGTCCGATTGACAGCAAAACTCATTCCAAGCAGCCAAGGCCGACTTGCACCAGTCATCGTGATGCGGAAAGACGACATCATGTTCACAATTGTCATCACCTGATGAAGTGCCAACAGTACGAATCTCGCGATTGGCGACGGTTTTGCGCTTGATCGAATTTTCCGAGCCGTGCCAAGGAACCGTTTTTGCACACCCAGACTGTTCTCGTTTTTAGAGACGTAGCGTGCCCCAACGAAACCGGTCACCATGAAGCGGGTTGTGATCCTAACCGGCTCGGAAGCTCGGCATACGTTCTTCCGGAAGTACATCGCACGTTCCGCCGATATCGCTGTCTGCCGAACCTATTGCGAAGGTCTTGAGCGAAATCTTGCAGCTCTGGTTGCCGGACAAGATGACAACAGCCTGCGCTCGCGGCATTTGGCGGCTCGCGAGCAGTCCGAAGCCGACTTTTTCACGCTGTTCAATGAACATGTCGCGGATGAATCCAACCCGTGTTTCAGGGGAAAGCCGAAGCCCGCGAGATCGCCGATGAAAACGGAGTTGAGGGAACTCATCCCCAAAGGTGACATCAACCTACCGGAACACGCCGAGTCGATCATCAAGCTTGAACCGGATCTACTGGTCTCGTACGGCTGCTCGATCATTTGCGAGCCACTGCTCTCCGCGTTCCACCGTCGATTCATCAACGTGCATTTAGGCCTGTCCCCATACTATCGCGGCAGCGGGACAAACTTCTGGCCGCTGGTCAACAGTGAACCCGAATATGTGGGTGCCACGTTCATGCATATCGACGCAGGCGTGGATACTGGTGAAGTCATTCATCAAATCCGGGCTCGTATGTCGTGGGGTGATACACCATCTTCAATCGGCAACCGTTTGATTATGGACATGGCGGCAGCGTTCGAACGAATCATCCGCCATTTCGACCATCTGTCAGTAATGGAACAGATCCCGAAACCTGATAACGACAGATACTACCGCCAGCGAAACTACACGGAAGAATCAGTGACGCGGCTGTACGAACAATTTCGTGATGGGCTCGTGGAGCAGTACCTCGCTCAAGAAATAAACCGCTGCCAGGCTGCCCTAATCATCAGCAATCCGGGTCTGGAGCTGCGGTCATGAAAGCGGTGATGTACCACTATGTTCGGAAGACGGAGAAGCACCTGCCACATTTTCGGCATCTGGAAGTGGACGATTTCTGCTCGCAGTTGGACTACTTCAGTCGCGAGTCGGGATTTGTAACTCGTGACGACTTTCTAGACTGCTTCGAGAACGATCGCCCGCTCCCAAGTGGCTTCGTACTAACCTTTGACGACGCGTTCTCAGACCACTTTGACTACGTGTATTCCATCCTCTAAACACGTGGTTTGTGGGGAATCTTCTACGTAGCCACCGAAATCTTCGATTCGGCCGAATTACTGGATGTGCATCGCATTCATGTCTTGATTGGAAACACGGCGGCAAGCGGGTGCTCAAGTCACTGACGGAAATCGTGCATGATGGCATGATGTCTGACGAGGCACGTCACGAGTTCCACAAAGTCACCTATCGGGGAATGCAGCACGACGCGTGCTCGCTCCACGTAAAACAGACTTTGAACTACTACATCCGCTACGAAGTCCGTAAGGCTGTGCTGGATGCACTCGTTGCTGAGTTACTCGGAGACGAAACGGCTTACCGCGACGGTTTCTATCTCTCAACCGAACAGATCCGTGAGATGCATTCAGCGGGGATGATCATCGGATCGCATTCAGTTTCGCATCGAGTGATGAGCAAATTGTCCACCACCGAACAGGAACGCGAACTGAAGCAGTCGTTCGAGGCTTTGGAAAAGGCGACGGGTGGGCTAACGTGCCGGACGTTCTGTTACCCGTATGGCGGATTCCATACGTTCACGGCTCAGACTGAAGAGTTGCTCAACCAAGTGGATTGCAAATTCAGTTTCAATGTGGAACCTCGTGACATCACGGCAACCGATATTCGAAACCGGCCACAAGCACTTCCGCGGTTTGATTGCAATAGCCTCCCACACGGAGCCTGCCGAGACATCGCCGCGCAAGATGACCGTTGATCGTCATCTCCTGGTTGAAAATGACTTGATCGAAGCCGCCTACAAAGTCGTTACCAAAGGAAAGAAGACGGTTCGTGACGAACGGCAAGTCGAGCTCTTTCTGTTTGAGTACACTGACGGATTCCGTTGCGCTGTATTAATGCTGCCGGGAACACGCTTGACGGGAGCCGCAGTGAAGTGAAACTCAAGGGTGTTCGAAGACTGGTACGTCCCGAATCCCCACACAGCCGACAAACAGACCGATCCCACCGATCCCTCTACCGGAATGGCCAAGGTCCAAAGAGGCGGCGGCTCAATGGCCCCAGAGTTGTCGGGTCGAGGAGCGAAATTGTAGAGCAATTGTCCCAATTGCTCGGGTCAATCAAAAGGCGAAGGAAGTCAGCCTCGAGGCAAAACTGGTTTCGTCAAAGAATAAGGGTGTGTACGGATCGGGAGTCAATGACTTGATCCTGAAATTGACCGGTCCGAACGCCGCCGACGTCATCCGGAAATGGACTCCCCACGACATCATTCGACTGGTGCTGAAATGACGCGAGCGTCGGCAGTTAGACATCCGCATGGGATTGATGTACCACTGATGCCGGACGCGGCAACGAAATCTGTGCCCGCGTCGGCGTTTGATGTTCCAATCCACCACCGTTCACTCTCCACGAAATCGTAGGATTCACGATGACAGCCTCGTTTATGCTCCGCTTGGTTCTTGTCGGTTTTGCCTTGGGTCTACCGGTTTTTCGACAGTTGGGTGCTTTGCAAGCCGCCGAGGAAAAGCCCAGCCGCTGGGAGAAAGCGATTTCCGCCTTCGAAACCGAAGATCGGAAGAATCCGCCGCCGAAGAACGCGATTCTGTTTGTCGGCAGTTCCAGCATTCGGTTGTGGGATCTGCCAAAGTCGTTTCCCGATCTCCGGGTCATCAATCGCGGATTCGGCGGGTCCGAAATCTCGGACTCGATCGAATTCGCCGAGCGAATCATTTTTAAGCACGAGCCGCGCGTCGTCGTGCTTTACGCGGGCGACAACGACATCGCCAAGGGGAAATCCGCCGCTCAAGTCGTCAAGGACTTCCATCGATTCGAGCAACTCGTACACGCTCGTTTGCCGAAGACGCGGATTCTGTTCATTGCCATCAAGCCCAGCACAAAGCGCTGGAGCCTCTATCCCGCGATCAAAGAAGCCAACGCCACGATTCAAACCGACTGCGCGAAACAATCGCATCTAACTTATGTGGACATCGCCACGCCGATGCTTGGTGATGACGGCAAGCCCAAACCGGAATTGTTCGTCAAGGATGGACTGCATCTCAACAGCGCCGGTTACGCGGTGTGGAACAAGGTCGTTCTCGAATCTCTGCGGTAGTCTCTCTGGAAGAATCACAACAATGGTGCTCCTACGACTTGATCTGTTGCTGATCGTTTCCGTGCTGCTCACCGGGACAAACTCGGCGGCGTTTTCTCAAGACGCGGTGAAACGCGATTCGCGCGGCGTAATCGTTCTATACGACTTCACCGAAGGCCGCGGCACGACGGTCCACGATCGCTCCGGTGTCGGGCCGGAACTCGACCTGACGATCAGCAAAGTCAACGGCGTCAACTGGTCCAGCAACAGCCTGACCGTGACGTCGTCCATCGGGATTGTGTCGAAGGGACCGGCTCGGAAGATCATCGACGCTGTTCGTCGGTCCAACGCCGTCACCGTGGAAGCGTGGTTGAAACCGGCCAACACAAAGCAGGATGGACCGGCGAGAATCGTGTCGATCTCGAAGGACATCAGTGGGAGAAACGTGACACTCGGGCAGGACGGCGACTTGTTCGACATTCGCTTGCGGGCGAGTGGAACCAGCACAAACGGCATTCCCTCAACCGGCTCGCCCAAGAAGTCGCTGCGAACGCAACTGACGCACGTCGTCTATACGCGTGACGCTGCAGGCGCGACGACGGTGTATCTCGATGGCAAACAGGTGGCGCGAGGTCGAGCTGCGGGGAATGTTTCGAACTGGGACACAAGTCACCGGCTGTCGCTGGCGAACGAAGTCACGGGCGATCGACCGTGGCTCGGCGAACTGCATCTAGTCGCCATTTTCGACCGCGCGCTGACTGCCGCTGATGTGCAACGAAATTTCTCCGCGGGCAGCACGGCCGGTTCGCAGTCCGCCGAGGAACGAGCGGCCGAAATGCGATTGGCTTCGCAGCGGAATCTGTTCGATTTGCAGATTGCTCCGTTGTTCGCTCAGCACTGCCTCGAGTGCCACGATCCAGCCATCCGCAAAGGGGGCCTGGATCTGATGCGGAAGACGACCACCCTTGCGGGGGGCGAGAGCGGGCCGGCGATCGTGCCGGGCAAGTCCGCTTTGAGTCCGCTATGGACGTTGGTCGCGTCGAACGAGATGCCGAAAGATCGCGCTAAGCTGTCCGACGAAGAGAAGGCCGCCTTGCGAAAGTGGATCGATGAAGGAGCCACTTGGACGACTGCCGCCATCGATCCCGCGAATTACAAACACGGCGGTCGAGCTGGCGACGTGCTCGTTCAGCGACTGACCGTGCCCGAGTACATCGAAACCGTGCGCAGTGCGGTTGGCGTGGATATCAGTGCCGAGGCCCGGCGGTTGTTGCCTCGCGATCTGCGGGCCGACGGGTTCAGCAATACGGCCTACAACCTGAGCGTGGATCTGAAGCACGTGGAAGCGTACGGAAACCTCGCCGAAATCATCGTGAGTCGCATGGATGTGCCGACGTTTGCTCGTCGATTCTCAAAGACGCGCAAATTCAACGACGACAAGTTCCGCGACTTCATCGGTGCGATGGGCAAGTGGCTGCTTCGTGGTCCGCTCGACGAACGCGACCGCAATCTGTACTCGGGCGTCGCCACCACCACCGTCAGTTCGGGCGGCACATACGACGATGCCGTGGGATTTATCATCGAAGCGATGCTTCAGTCACCACGGTTCATCTATCGCATCGAAAACCAGCGAAGCGGGTCGCCGAGCCCGTTCGAACTGGCGTCAAGGCTAAGTTACATCCTGTGGGGAGGCCCGCCGGATGCCGAGCTGTTGCAGGCGGCCGAGTCGGGGCAGCTTGCCGATCGGAGTCGCGTCGAGAACCAGGTGCGGCGAATGCTCAACGACCCGCGCACGGTGCAGCGGTCGCGACAATTCATTTCCGAATGGCTGAACCTCGGGCGTCTGGCCAACATGCAGCCGGACCGCCGCAAATTCCCCACTTGGGACGCGGCCCTCGCCACGGACATGCGATGAAACGCTGGCAGTGTTTGAAGAAGTCGCCTGGAAGCAAAAGCGACCGCTTACCGATCTCCTCAACGCACAATTCACGATCGTGTCACCCAAATTGGCGAAGCACTACGGACTGCCGCCAACGGCGCAATCCACAACACGATACGACCTTTCGAAGAATTCCAGTCGAGGCGGTTTGCTGACGCATGGCAGCGTGCTGACGATCGGCGGCGATGAAGCCTCGATGGTCGCGCGTGGTCTGTTTGTGCTGCACGACCTGCTTCGCGGCACGGTCAACGCACCGCCTCCTTGCGTGGATACGAATCCGCCTCCCACGAAAGTCGGGCTAACTCAACGAGGCATCGCGGCACAAAGGATTGCCAACATGAATTGCGGAGTCTGCCACGCCCGCTTCGAACCGCTCGCGTTCGGTCTGGAGAAGTTCGACGGCATTGGAGCGTTTCATGACCGTGATCATCACGGCAACGCGTTACGTGACGACGGCGAAGTGCTGTTCCCAGGAACGGCCAAGCCGGTCAAGTTTCAAACTTCGGCAGAGCTAATGGATTTGCTCGCCGGCAGTGATCGAGTCCGCGAGAGCCTGACCTGGAAAGTCACGCAGTTTTCACTCGGCCGCCCGCTCACGGCGAGCGACGCTCCAAGTGTGACGACAATCCACAAAGTCGCTCAGGCAGGCGGCGGCACGTATTCCAGCCTGATCACTGCGGTTGTGTTGAGCGACCTCGTTTTGCGTACCAAGCCATCGCAGTAAGAAGTATCTAAGGGAGTGGCTGGGGTCGGGTGGTTCAAATCATTTCAGTCCGTGCCG
>JAQBZS010000382.1 GCA_027622115.1 Planctomycetota bacterium
AGACCCCTTTTTCAGATAGCTTCTAGCGGCGATTACGGCGTTAGGCGGCTTGCCCCCGAATTTCCGGAAACAGCGGTGATTGGTTCAAGCCTGTATTTCCGAGTGCCCGAGCCATCCCGCGCACAACACGCTCCTGCTGTTGAGCCGTGATCTCGGCGAAGATCGGCAGGGAGAGGACTTCCTGGCTGGTGGCTTCGGAAACCGGAAAATCACCGGCCTGATAACCCAGCGAGTCGAAGCACGTCTGCAAATGCAGCGGTTTCGGATAGTAAACCGCACATCCGAGTTTGTCGGCTCGCAGCGACTGCAAAACCTGATCGCGCCGACCGCCCGTGACTCGCACGGAATACTGATTGAACACGTGTCGTCGGTTCGGCAACACGACGGGAACCTCGACCGCGTCCGCGAGACCGTAATGCTGGATCAATCGGTCATAACGTGCGGCATTTTGGATGCGACCGTCGGTCCATGCGTCGAGTTCTTCGAGCTTGACTCGCAGGATGGCGGCTTGCAGGGCGTCAAGCCGGCTGTTGAGTCCGATTTCGACATGTTCGTATCCGCCGATGTCGCCGTGGACTCGAAGCCGTCGAATGCGAGCGGCCAGTTCATCCTTGTCGGTGGTGATCATGCCGCCATCGCCGGCACCGCCGAGATTTTTCGTCGGGAAAAAGCTGAAACAACCGACGTCGCCAAGCACGCCGGCATGGCGGCCGAAATATTGAGCACCGATGGCTTGGTACGCGTCCTCGACGATCGACAGTCCGTGAGCTTTCGCGATCGATCGCAGCGATTCCATCTCGACCGTTTGCCCAAACAAATGCACGGGCATGATGGCCTTCGTTTTTGGAGTCACGGCAACTTCGACTTGAGCCACGTCCAGGTTGTAGCTGCCGGGTTCGATGTCGACAAACACGGGCCGCGCGCCAAGTCGATGGATGGCGCTTGCCGTGGCGAAGAAGGTGAAGGGGCTGGTGATGACTTCGGCACCCGGTCCGATGTCCAACGCCATCATGGAGAGAATTAACGCGTCGGTCCCGGACGCACAGCCGATGGCATGCTTGGCACCGCAATACTCCGCAATCTCCCGCTCCAGCGCGGCGACTTCCTCGCCCAGGATGAACGCTTGCGACTCGAAGACTCGTTGCGATGCCGCCAGGATTCGATCGGCAATGTTGTGATGCTGGGCGACCAGATCAGTAAACGGAACGGGGACCAAAGATTGGTCGACCATGAGCGACTCCATTCGCTTGTATCGTGCTTCGGCGGGACGGGAGAGAGGAGAGCGCGGGTAAGTTATGGACGGCCTAAAAACGTGTCAAGATGTGCGAAACGCACCGGGCTTTTCCGAGTGGACACGGTGGCGAAGCGTGCAGCCATGACTGTTGTGCGGAACCTAGCGGCGAGTTGCGTCTGTTGTGCAGCGTCGAGCGCTTCGGCAAGTACAGCTGACACTTGCGGTACATCTGGACGTAGCTGTTGTAGCTCGGTGAGTCGTTCCACTGAATCACTCGCACGCTCGGCGATGACACCCAGCGCATTCCGGGGTCAGGATGCTGGTCGATTATGCGAGCCAGTTAATCGACGATTGGTGACACCTGCGAGAACACGGAGTGGCCCGTTTGCTGCAATTCGGGAATGCGGCCTCGCTCCAACTCAGACCGCTCCGCCGAATGAGGCGGCGTTGGTGTTGCGACTTTACTCCCCCACGGAATTCATGCAAAAGTAGCTGACGTTTGGAACGACCCCGGTTCGATCTCACAGGAATATGACCATGACACGAGCCAATTGGTTGCAGCGACTGACGATGAGTCTGATGGTCCTCGTCTTGCACACGGCGTGGTCGTTGGCCGACGAGAAGACATAAACTCGCCGCGATACGAGCGAACTGACTGACACCGAGTTCAAGCATATCCACCAAAAGTTGACTCGCATGAGTACCGAGAAAGTCTGGTCGATTCCGTGGCAGTTGTCGGTCCGGGAGGCTCGGGAGTTGGCTGCAAAAGAGAACAAGCCGGTCTTCCTGTGGATCTCGAGTAATTGCGGCACTCACCCTCTGGGTCCGTGTTGAGGCTCCGCCAGTGTGGGCCGCGTGACGGCCTTCAATGATGCAGAGATTGTCAAGATCCTCGGTTCGAAAGTCGTGCCTGTCGCGACGCACGTCCGCGACACCAAGCGACAGGATGTCGATGGAGAATTTTTCAGAAGCGTTTGTAGCCACATCCGCTACTGGCAATCTGGTGCCTGTCTCTTCACGCCGGATGGCAAGGTGCTCGGACAATGCTCGGCGACCAGCAAGAAAGAAGTGCTGGACCTGCTCGAATCCGCGCTCGCGAAATTTCAACCGCCGAATGAGCCATACATCATTGAACCGCTCGGCAAAGTTGACGAAAAGAACCGCTACGTCGTCGAGGCTCCGGAAGGCACTGTCGTCGTCTCCACAATGATGGCGCATCTCAGCCAACGCGGCAGCGGGCGGACTCCGTGGTTCGACAAACTACTTCCCGAGACTGTGGCGATTGACCGACTCTGGATTCTCAAGGACGAAGCCAAGGCACTCGCTGCTGGGACGTTTCCAGCGAGTCTGAAATCACGGATCGCTCAATGGCATCTGGTCGACAGCATCACGTTCGACCAGAACCGCGGCGGCACCATCAAGCAGTTTGATCTCGAACTGAAGAATGGCCGGCTGACCGGTTCCATGCACATGGCGTCAACCAAGAGCCACTCGATGCGATTGGACATCTTGGGCTTCATCGAGTCGAAGGGGCAGCAGATCACGCGTTTCGATTTCGTGGCCCGAGGTACGCGATCGGCTGACAACGGTAAGCCGTATCCAATTGCCTTCGCCTTCTCGCTCGCCGACGAACAGCACATTGCGTTCAAAGTGCCACCATACCCAGTTCTGGGCTACAGCCCGAAGGTTTACTTGCGGAACTGATGGCCTGTCGGAGTCACTTCGGACGGTTGGCCCGTTCTGAACGCTCAATAACTGTGATGTCCAACGGCAATAAGCTGTCCTGAAGTCGGGTGTAGGGTGTTGAAAATTCGCTCTTGACGACCGATTTTCTTCATGCAGGTTGTCGTCGCATGATGTGCGTTGCTCAAGTGGTTAATCGAGCGAACATCGTGTGTTTCGGCTGATTGTTGATTCGAGTCATCACGTCTCCGACCTCGATCGCATCACGAATCTCGGGCAGAACTTTCGCAGCCGCATTGAGATACGCATCCACATGGCGATCCTGATGCGCAAGCGTGGGTGCGAACCCCGGTCCCGCGAGGAACCCGTGGTCCAACATACGTGTTGTAAACAGGGTCAACAGTGAATTGGCAGCGGCATGATCGAAGCCGAGATTCAGCATTTGTGGCCGCCCGCCGACTGTCAGCGGGACACCGATTCGAGCGGCGATTGCTGCCAGTCCGTCGCGAGTCCGAATGCCGATCTTCACTAAATGAGCGGGCACGTCGATCCGCATCATCTTGCCGACGGCCGCCAATGCCGCTGCGGGACCGACGCCTTCCGTCCAATACGCACTCGACACAAACGTGCCTTGCGCGGCCGACATCACTTCGCCTCGTCCGATGATCGCCCCCATCGCGAAACCATTGCTGATCGACTTTGCAAATACAGCCATGTCGGGATCCACGCCGAACTTGAGATGCGCGCCGCCCAGACAAAGCCGCCACCCGACGGACACCTCGTCGAAGACCAACCGAATCCCGTAACGATCCGCACGCTCGCGCACCCCTTCCAGGAAGCCGGGATCCGGGTCCACGCTGCGAGTTGACTCCATCACGATCGCGGCCAATTCGTTCCCGTGGACGCTCAAGATTTCGTCCAGCTTATCCAAGCGGTTGTACTCGAACGGCAACGCGGTCCCTTTGAGTCCCGCCGGAACGCCTTGGGGTTCGAGTCCCGGCAGCAGATGGCTCTTGAGGGTCTCGGTGCCGGATTCGGCGAGATTCGCGGCGAGATACCAGTCATGCCAGCCGTGGTAACCACAAATGGCGACTTTGTCTCGCCCCGTGGACGCACGCGCGATCCGTACGGCGACGGACAACGACTCACCCCCCGTGCGGCAGAATCGCGCCATCTCGGCCCACGGATGAATCGCCAGCAACAATTTTGCCAATTCAACTTCGTCGTGAGTTTGCTGGGTGGCCATCGATCCGAATTGGACTCGGCGGATCACGGCTTCGTTCACGTCGGGGTCGGCGTAGCCCAAGATGCAGGCCAGAATCCCGTTGGACGACATGTCGATGAAACGTCGACCGGCCGTGTCAATGACTTCGCAGCCGATGGCCTGTTCGTAATACGCTGGCCAATGACCGGGTGCGAACATTTCCGGCCGCTTCGACAGCAATTGTGTGCCGCCGGGAATGATCGTTTTCGCTTCACGATATTGTTCATTGACGAGTTCGCCGGTGGGACGCGGCGTGATGCCGAGCAGTTGTTCGGCGTTGGTTTTGAAGATGCGTTCGATGTCGCCGTCGTTCAGGCACATCGTGCGGCAAGCCTGCTTTAGCGCGAGCAACGATTCGATGCCCACCGGGAAATGTCCGCCGTGCAGCCAGCCGTTCCAGTCGACGTTGTGTTGGTAGATCCACATGAAGCCGTCGCCGGTGGACAATGCTCGACCTCGGATATCGGAGACGGGGAAATCGCTGCCGTACATCAATCGAGTCGTCCCGGTCTGCCGAATAATGGACTCGAACGCGGTCGGTTCGCAGATGGCGGACGAATCGAAGTACACATTGTCGATCCCGCGCAGCACGTGAATTGCGTCCGCAGTGTGCCCGGCGTTGAACCCGCGAGCCGCGTGGGCCAGCACCAGCCTCGCATTCGGATACCGCGTGCAGTGGTTCACGATGTAGGTCTGGTTGGCTGGTTCGCTGAGAGCCTTGGGCAACACCATATGCATGGTGATCCACAGGCCGTGTTTGTCGGCCAATTCCCAGGCCCATTCGGGCAGGAATTCGGACTGGTCCGCGTAAAACGTCTGGTCGCGATCGGCGAAACAGTGATAGACCTTGAAGCCGGAAAACGCATGCTCCAAGAGGTCCCGTTCGACTTCGGCGGGATCGTGCTTGGGCGTAATCATCATCAGCCCGCGACATTCGCGATGCGCCTGCAATTCGACCGCGAGGAACCGGTTTGCGGCTAAACAATCCAAGTTCGGCACGGGAAACGGAAAGTAGAGCCCTCGACGAATGACGCGATCGCCCATCCACGCGGACATGCTGTTGATCATCGCGTCGTAACCGATGTCGGTTCGATGATAAGGTTCCGCGTCTTCGCCGCGCGAGTGGATATGATTGATGTCATACCAATGCGCATGCGCGTCGAACGCATTTGGCGGGATGAAATCGGCGAGGGCGGAATCGAACAGCCGACGGTCGTGGTCGGTAAATTCAAAACGCGCCGGATCGAGCATATTGCGGCGGATATCGGGCATGCCCATCGCCTTTCTAGCGTGAGTACCTGGTTTCGATTGTCTCGCGAAGGGTCACGGGACCATTGTCCCGTGACCGCTCGGGACAATGGTCCCAAGCTACGGCTTGCCTGACTTGGTCGTCGGTTGCAACAGTTTGAGCATGGCGCGACCCATTCCGTCACCGATCAGATAATAGGTTTCGGCATTTCCGTTCCAGTGATAAGCCTGCCCGGATGGCGACTGCTCCTTCGGACGGTAGAAATCTTTCGTGCCGACAAACGCCACGTTGCCCTTGAATTCTTCCAGCTTCGCGACTTCCGCTTGCGCTTTCATGAGCGACAAGGCTCGCGGATGTCGTTCCTCGCGACCGCTCATGCCGGTTTCCGCAATGACGAACGGCAACTTCGGCACGCCCAGATCTTTCCGGATGTCGCGAATGAAGTTGGCCATGTTCTGGGCATAGGCGTCGTTGAATCGCTGATTCACGCGATCATTCCAGCCTTGGTGCCAGCCGAATCCCGACATGTGCATTTTCTTGCCGGCAAACTGCGGAAAGTGCTCGCCAACTTGACCCAGGACTTCGCGCGTGTGTCGCAGCAATTCTTTGTAATACAGGCCGGTTTCGCCGCCGGAACTGGGAGGACGGAAGTCCTTCGCCAAGCTCTTGCCGCCCCACGCGAGTTTGATGAGCAGCACGGGTTCTTCAAATCGATCGCCCACCACGGAGCCGAAACCAAGTTCCGGCCCGATGAAGCCTTCCTGATGTCCGAATCCGGGTTTCAGATCCCCCTTTCGGTCGAGATACCAGATTTGCACGTCGGTGCGGCTGATCCAACTGCCGTCTTTATTGGCGAGATGATTGAATTTGCGAGTCGGATTTGGATGCTGAACGAGCCACTCGAGAGAACCGCGTCCGCCGTTGGCCCGCTCTTCGGCTTTCACTCGTCCGTGGCCCTGCATGTTCGATTGCCCGGCAAGGATGAAAACTCGAACCCATTCGTTTTCGGCCTGAATCGGCGTCGTAACGGCAAGAGCGATGCAGCAAATCAGCAGAACGATTCTTCGGGACATGGCACGATCCTCAAACAACGGTTGAACAAGCCAACTTCGAACGTGCAGAGGATATTGCATCAGCACCATCAGTCGCATCAGCACCATCAGTCGCATCAGTCGGATCTGTCGGATCTGTCCGATCTGTCCGATCTGTCCGATCTGTCCGATACGGTTCTCACGTGCCGCCGAGAGGAGTAATGCCGGCAAATCGATCGATCCTCGTTTGCAGAAGTTGCCTGGAGGTCCGCTGTTCTTCGGTGAGAGCTTTGCCGTCGATCGGCTGCTGCTCCAAGCGGTCGCGGGCGATGTCGTAGAACTGACCGGTTTCATAGAGCTTGAAACGCTGGTTGCGAGCGAATGCTCGGGCCTCGCTCACTTTGCCGTTGCGCGAATACCACATGTAAATGGAATCACGCGGCAAACCGGGCCGGCCCTGCAATTGTGGAAGGAAACTCCGGCCGTCCAAAGTCAGTTGCGATGGGATCTTCGCGGCG
>JAQBZS010000383.1 GCA_027622115.1 Planctomycetota bacterium
TGTCGGTACACCTCGGACGTTTTGACCAGATTGGCGTGCTTGCCGATGACCGCCACGCGACCGCGATGCAGGACCACGATTTGGTCCACTCGCCGCAGCGTCGACAAGCGCGACGGGAGAAACACAATCGTGCGGCCCGTGAAGATGCGTTGATAGGCGTCATCGAGCAACGACTTCGTGTCGTTGTCGAGCGGGACGTCCGGCTCTTCGACGACCAGTAATGCCGGGTTTCGCAATACGGCCCGTGCTAAACCCAATCGAAACGCTTCGCCCGGGTCGAGCCGTTCGCCGTGTTCACCGAGCACCGTGTCGTAGCCTTCCGGAAGCTTCAGAATGAAGTGATGCGCATGGGCCTGTTTCGCGGCTTCGGTGATCTGCTGCGTTGAATAATCGCTGTTGCCGCAGGTGATATTCTCCAGCACCGTACCCGTGAAGAACGGATCGGCTCCACCCACATAAACGGACTCGGCCCGTAGCGAATCCAGCGTGACCCAGGCGATGTCTTCGCCGTCGAACAACACCCGCCCCGCCTGCGGCTCGATGAATCTGGGCAGCAAATAGGTCAGGCCCCGCGACTCCAGTGGGTCGAGCGATACGATCGCCACCATCTCGCCAGCTTTGATCTTCAGGTCCAAGGAATCGACAAGCGGCTTTTTGTTCGGCAATCGATACGTGACGGACTCGAAGTGCAGCGATTTTGTCAGCGGCTGCAAGAATTTGGCGCCGACGGCTTGCCCGACTTCCGGGATCTGAGCCAGATACCGCTGAATCCGTCCAGCCGCTTCGCCGGAATCCGCCAGATTCTGCTGGGACCGCATGAACCGCCGGATCGGCGAAACACAGCATGTGAAGGCTGCCACGATCGCGATTGCCGAAGGTGCCGGCAGCCACGCACTGGATGTCGGATCGAGCAGAATTTTCTTGCCCATCAGGAACAACGCGGAACCAGCTCCCAAAATCGCACCGGCTCGCAAATCCCAATTCCAGGCCCCCTTGTGATGCGTCTTGCCCTCAAGGCTGGCTCGGAAACGTGCGAGATGCACGCCGAACTGTTGGTGCTCGAAGTCCTCCATTCCGTACGCTCGGACGAGCCGCGTTTTCCGCAGGCTCTCCGCCAGGATTCGCATTTCGTGGTCGGCCCGGTCCGCATTGAGCCGCTTGACCGCTTCGACATTGAGCTGTTCGCGGAACAACAAATAACAACTGAAGCCGACCGGAATAAGACACTCGAAGGTGACTCGCCAGTTCAGTCCGATCGCCACCAAGATCATCAAGGTTAACTCGACCCAAAACCGCCCGAGAATTGCCAGATAATCCGTCAGCGCTTGCCGAACTTTTTGCACATCATCGGTAAACAGGCTGTAAACGTATTGGTTTCGACTATCGGCGACGTCGCTGGGTCCGAGACGCAATGTTTTTTGGTGCAGCGACGCTCGCAGTCGACCGGCCGCGTCCAGACCTTCATGTTCGGCAAGTCGTGCGATGTGATTGACGATCCAAACACGGGCCAAACCAGCAAGAACCAACAGCACGATCAGCGTTTGGAAGGCAAACGTATTGGAATGCAGGGTCGAGAGTGTGCGGAAGAATAGCCCCAGAATCGCTCCGCAGACCGTCGCGCGTTGATGCCAGACCAGGGGGAATGCTCCGGTGTCTTCGGAGAGAAACTGCGTGGGGAAATCACCATCGTCGGGCAAGTCGAACAACGTTTCACCCGACAGTTTCCAAGCGGCCTCCACGTCCGTGGGACTGGAGATTCTGACTCGCCCACGATCCACGAACAGGCTGGCCAGCATTGCCGCCAACAGCAACAGCACGACGAGCATCACCCCCGCCGCCAGTGACCACAACAGCGACAAGCGAGCCTTGCCGCGAAACATGTCCCGTCGAGTGAAGATTTGGTCGAGCGGGCGGATCTGTGAAAGTGCCACGATCAATTTCCGTCAGCAGTGCCACGAGGCCGGAGCGAATGCCTCGAACATTTGTGGAGAAGTGATCGATTCTCGCGGTCGGAGTTTGGATTCGTCTCCACGAATCCCGACTCATGCCAAGTCGCGATCTTCGAACAAAATAAACGCCGTCAAGATGGCTGCTCCACAATACGCCGCGCAATACACCGTTGCCATCAAAAGATACCACGCGGGCACCAAGCGACCGGTCGCAACGGCGGCTTGCATGTTGAACGCTTCCAGCGACGGCAGCACGGTGGCGATCAACCTCGCCATGAATTCCACAAACTCCAGTTTCAACACGCCCGATTGCACCAAAATCGCCGTCAAGTGCCCGATCACAAAGATCGCGAAGCACGACACGATATTCACGATCATCGGCAGCCGAGTCGAAATGGCGACCGAAATCGCGGTCAGCACGGCCACTTCCAGAAACAGCAGCACCAAACCTGGAAGAATGTGGACGACTTCGATCAACCGAAACAGCATCTCGGGAATGTCTTTCGAACTTTCTTTCGCGTCATAGCCCACCTTGTAATAGATCAGCAGCAGGAACAGGGCTTTGAGCACGACCATCAAGATCAGCACGGCTTGCAGAATTCCGACGTACTTGCCGACGACGAATTGACGGCGAGTGATCGGCTTGGACAACAGCGTCATGGCCGTCTTGCCCTCGATTTCCCCTGCAATACTGGTGCTGGATGTCCAAACCGCCAACAGCAAGCTCGCGACGAGGATCGTCATCAGCCCGCAATCCTTGAGCATCTTGACGTCTTCGCCGAGCGTGAAGAACGGGACGTAGGTGTTCAAGAGCAACAGGATGGAGGACAAAAACATCAGCAACAGAAAGACAGGTTGTCGGACAGCCTCTTTCGTGGTCGCCCGAGCGATGTTTCCGGCCTGAGTGAAATAGGAGAAGACGATCATTCCAATCATGATCGGACCCATGAAACCGATCCAGGTCCACACGGCGTAATAAAACGGGCTACTCAACGGGGGCAGCGAATCCATAACAATACCTGATCAAAATGAGATGCACTTGACCGCGATTGGGCGGTTTTTTCACGCGATGGTTGTGACTACGGTGATTCGACGGCAACCGATGGAACACTGCGGAAATTGCCCGCATTCCACCCGCTTGACTCGAAACGCAGCATGCGAAGCTCACGATTCAATCTATCTCCGAGATCGAGTGAAAGAAAGACGCCTCGCCAAACTGCGAAAACTCATGTTGGAATCCGCGAAAGCGCGAGGTCGACGGTCGCCCCGACTGCGGCTTCGCTTCGCGGGTCGGTTGCGTGTGCCGGAAATCACCGCTAGCTTCGCTCGGCACTTGATTCGCGCGTCCTGGGGTGTTGAAAATCTTGGATTGACTTGGTGATCTGCCGCTTTTGGGTGCGTGCAGTGGAGGGCTGGGGTCGGGTGGTTCAAAGTTCAATGCTCGCGGGTTGACGTCTACATGGCTCTAACGCTTTAGGCCGCGAGCATTGAACTACCAAGGAACAAAATCAATTTACACCTGAACGTGCACTGGACACTGAGGTCTTTGTTCCTTGCCAAGATGTGTCCGGCTGCCGGACTGAGATGCTTTGAACCACCCGACCCCTTCCCACAACTCCGAGTCCCAAACCTGCTGGAACTGTTTCCTGCGTCAACCCGAAGTTTTCAACACCCGACGCCCCTACTCCGATCGTGTGCGCGAAAACGACGATTATTCCGACTTTCAACCCATGACGAGCAACGTTGATGAGCGATGAACTGCAAGCACAAGTCGAACAGAACCGGCAACTGATTCTCGATGCCAAACAAAAGGGCACCGGATCGACGCTCTTGGCCTATAGCAAACTGTCCGGACCGGGCTGGCTGCAAAGTGCGATCACGCTGGGCGGCGGTTCGCTGGCCGGCAGCCTGTATCTGGGGATCATCGCCGGTTACGAACTGCTGTGGCTGCAACCGCTGATGATGGTTCTGGGCATCGTCATGCTGAGCGCGATCGGCTATGTGGCCCTTTCTACGAAAGAACGCCCATTTCACGCGATCAATCGACACATCAACCCCGTGCTCGGATGGGGTTGGGCCATCGCCACCTTAATGGCCAACATGGTCTGGGCCATGCCGCAATTCGCGCTCGGGACCGCAGCCATGCAGCAAAATCTCGGCCTGTTCAGCGGCGAAAACGGCGGCATCCTCTGCACGGTGATTCTGTTTTCGCTCGGTGCCGGAGCCGTTTATTTCTACGACAGCGGCGGACGCGGCGTCAAAATCTTCGACTGGACGCTCAAGATCATGGTCGCCGTGGTGGTGCTCAGCTTCTTTGGCGTCGTAATCGCGATGACGATGAAGGGAAGTCTGCCTTGGGGCGACATCGCCTGCGGATTCGTGCCGGATTTCAGCTTGCTCACCAGTGTCCCCGATACCTACGGCAAGTTTCTTGCGGACTCGACGAATCCGGGCTTCTGGGAAACGAAAATCCTGAGCAGTCAGCGAGACAAAATGGTGACCGGTGCCGCGACCGCCGTCGGCATCAACATGACGTTCTTGCTGCCGTATTCGATGCTGAAGCGTGGTTGGGACAAGGACTTTCGCGGTCTGGCGGTGTTCGACTTGTCCACTGGCTTGTTCGTGCCCTTCATGGTGGCCGTCAGTTGCGTCGTGATTGCGTCAGCCACTCAGTTTCACGGGAAATACGACGCCGGACTGTTGGTCAAATCCTCGGCGGAACGAAACGTCGAGATCTCGAACGGCGCGACATCGGAAACCAGCCTCTACGAAGCGAAGCGGACAAAGGACACGGTCGCGTCGGAACGAGACTTCAACAAAAACGTCGACGCCGTGCTGAAGACCCAAGCCGATTTCAAGTACGACGACGTTGCCAAGCTCCAGGCCAAACACGACGAGAAGGTCGCCAGTCGTCGAGACGAACTAATAGCCGAAAAATCCGCGGACACCGTTGCCGAGCAAGAATTGCAGGATCCGAATTTGGGTCTGGGATTTGGCCCACTGGATAAACGCCGCAACGAGTTGGCAAAAGCGGACCGCCAACTTGCGGCGATGCTGGTCGGTCGGGATTCGGGCTTGTTGGCGAATTCGCTGCAGAATCTCACGGGTCCGGGCATCGCCCAGATCGTGTTTGGGATCGGCGTTTTGGGCATGGCGGTGTCGACGATCATCATCCTGATGCTGATCAACGGCTTCACCATCTGCGAAATGTGCGGTCGACCATCGGAAGGCGCGATGTACCGCTTCGGTTCGATCTTGCCGGGGCTAACCGGCGGCATCGGAGCACTCACGCTGTGGACCAGCCAAGCCAAGTTCTATGTCGCCGAGCCGACCAGCATTTTCGGCATGGTGCTGCTGCCGATCGCGTACGTCACGTTTTTCCTGATGATCAACAGCAAGTCGCTGCTGGGAGAGCACCGCCCGGAAGGCATCAAACGCGTGCTGCTGAATCTCGTTCTACTGCTCGCCCTCATCGCCTCGACAATCGGAGCCGGTTGGTCCATCTGGGCGAAGGCTGGCTGGTACGGCGTGGCGGCAGTCGTCGCGTTCGTGACTTTGGCGGTCGTTGTACATTTTCGGCGTCGAAAACCGGCTGCGGAGTGAGAGCGTAAGTAAGTAAGTAAGTAAGTAAGTAAGTAAGTGGACAGCGCCACTTCGGCGTCGACGTTGCTCGTATAACCGCACGCCGCAGGCACGCGCGTTTAAGGAGTGAAAACGTGTCTCATCAGTTCTTGGTTAGTTTCGACCGCGAGAGGTCCAGAAACGCGCGTGCCTACGGCGTGCGGTTAAACGAGCGAACGCCAAAGTGGCGCAGTCCAACTATAACGCACATAGAAAACGGTAGCGTCGGGAACTTTGAACCAACCGACGCCCGCCTCCCGAATTGTCGAGTCTCGCGATGTTTGCTTGTCGGCAGGTTAAGATCTGCCCTACGACTCATTCAACCGCCTGACCAAAGAGGCCGGGAGCTCGGAAACTGTCCGAATACACGATTCGCCACGATCCATCGCGGCTGTGACCACTCGGGAGTTTCCGAGTCCGCGTCCATGATGAACAACGCCCAGACAGCGCACGGTCAGACGAGCCGCGATAGGACCGGCGGCAGGGTTGATTCGAACGTCAGAAGTTCTTGCGTCAACGGATGCTGGAATTGCAGGAAACTGGCGTGCAATCCCAGTCGCCCGACCGGATTCGTGCGGGCCCCGTATTTCTGGTCGCCGACAACCGGACAGCCCGCATCCGCCAAGTGTACGCGAATCTGATTGCGGCGTCCGGTTTCCAGTTTCAGTCCCAGCAACGAGCCAAACTCGGTCCGTCGCATCACCCGGTAATGCGTCACCGCAAGACGCGTTCGCTCACTCGGAGGGACGCTGTAGACCTTGTATGGGCCACTTTCATCCAAGTGTGACTTCAACACTCCGCGATCAGCCGGTGGGTTTCCCTCGACCACGGCCAGGTAGCGTTTTTCGGTGTCCCGCCATTTGTTTTGCAGCGTTCGTTTCGCCGTTTCCGTTCTTGCAAAGACCATCAGTCCGGACGTCCCGCGGTCCAGTCGGTGTACGATCCACACGCGTTCCGGGCTGCGAGGATTGCCGCGGCGCACGTACTCGGTCAGGCAGGCATAGGCGGTATTCTCCCGTTCTGTCTCGCTGGCCATGCTCAACAGATTCTCTGGCTTCTCGATGACGATCAGCGACGAATCTTCGAACACAACTTCCATTCCACGTGGCAACAGACTTTCGGCACGCCTCTCGTCCCTGGCTCGTATCGAAACCAGATCACCGATCTTTAAGAGATGATTGAAGCGTGTGACCGATTGCCCGTTGACGAGCACCGATCCGTGTTTGAGCCACTGCCGCACTTTTGTCTTCTTCGTCTCACGGTGGCAGACAAGCAGAAACTCCAGCAGTTCCGCGGGATGTTTGACCGTGTGAGATGTGGGCATGACTGCGGTTGCGCAACTTGTGATCTGGTGAATGACACTCGGGCAGAGACAGTGAAACTAGCGTGTTGAAAATCTCGGATT
>JAQBZS010000384.1 GCA_027622115.1 Planctomycetota bacterium
TGCAGGTGCGAAAGCGAAAGATTTTCTGTAAGACGGCAATGGTGCCTCGCAACTGTTTGGCGTTGGTGAACGGGCCGTAAAGTTTCACGCCCTTGTCGGCGGGTTGCCGAGTGAATTCGACGCGTGGGAAGTCTTCGTGGGTTGTGATTTGCAGATACGGAAACGTCTTGTCGTCCTTGAGTTCTTGGTTGAACTTCGGCTGCACGTCCTTGATCAACCGCGCTTCAAGCAACAAGGCGTCGACTTCGCTGTCGGTGGCGATGTAGTCGATGTCGTGAATCTCCGGCACCAGCCCCGCCGTGCGACGGTCTTCGGCGGCGGCTTTCGTGAAGTAGCTGGCAGCACGGCTCTTGAGATTGACCGCTTTACCCACATAGATGACTCGCCCGAGTTCGTCCTTCATGAGGTAGACGCCGGGTGTGGTGGGGAAGTCTTCGGAGACTTTGATTTTGGGCGACTTAATGGGTTCTGTCATCCGACCTTTCTTGTGGAGGCGCAGGGGATCCGGCGAGTTGTGGCATGCGGACAGCTTAACGATTGAACGCCGCGCGTTCGGAGGCAGGGGTCGGCTGTTTCCAAGTTCAGTGAAGCCGTCGGTCGAATTGCTGTTCTTCAGGGTCATGGGTGGGCCGGTGCGGGTTTGCAGCGTGCCGGCGAACGGAGATGTTTTCAGTTGCGAACCCCAATGCCCACCCCGTGGCACGCACAAAGTGAGCTTTCGGCCATTTTCGGTATGTGCCACACTCCGCCGCGCTTGTGCGAATTAATACGTAGAGGGATCGCTCCGAAATAGGTGGTTTAACCAACGTGACTTCGCCACCGCAGATGTAGGCCGGAACAAGCAACGCGCAGTTCCGGCATTTGAGATCAACTCGGGCCGGCGGAGCTTGTTCCGACCTACCAGAAGCGCACAGAAACACCAAACTGACGGAACACTAGCGTCGATTGCACGAAGATGAGTTCATGGACGAACGACATCGGACTTCAACGGCCCGTACCTGTTGAAGCGACACCCTGCATGGGCGCGATGCCCGTCTGCGTGGATCGTTACGGACTCGGCCAGCGAACTGCGTGGTTTGTGCTGCTCTTGGCGGTTTTGGTTTCGCCGCTCAAAGCACAAGACGTTCGAATCGGCCACTCGAATGGCCCAGCTCAAGTGGGCCGTGTCCCACATGTCGGACAGGCACCGAACTCGCCGCGCCCCGTGACGCGCGCGCCGACGCGAAATCTTAACAGTCACATCGGCCACTCGGTTTTTGGACAACGGCCAAACGCCGCGACGACGCACGTCACTCGACACAACGGCTCGCCGACATCACCCCGCTTGATGCCTCAGAAAGCGACAGCGCCTCCGGTCGAGGCTCCTTGGTGGCAAACCGAAATACTGTCTCCGTTCATGGGATTGCCACAATCACCCACGCTCTCGTTCACCGAGGCACTCCAGCGAGCCACGGGACAGTCGCCGGAAATCGGCTTGCTGCAAGCAGACGTCGACCAGCGACGTGCCGAGTTGCTCGGCGAGCAGGCGGCGTTTGATTGGTCCGTCTTCGCGGATTCGACATTTGATCGCAACAACGTCCCGGTTGGCAGTTCATTGGACGGAGCCAATAACCGGCTACGAGATCGACGTTGGGACTTGCAAACCGGGTTCCGCAATCGAAACAGCAGCGGTGGCGAGTTTTCCATCTACCAGGACTTCGGATTTCGTCGCAGCAACTCCAGATTCTTGACACCGCCCACACAGGGTACCGGTCGCATCACCGCCGAATACACGCACCCGCTGCTCCAACGTTCCGGCGAACAATACAACTTGGGCCGCAGCGTCATGGCGGGATTTCGCCGAGACGAATCGGCAGCTCGCCTGATCGCTGGGACCGAAGATCATTTGCTGCGAGTGGCCCAAGCCTATTGGGATCTTGTGTTCGCCCGAGGCGAAGCGGCGATCACGAAACACGCGTGGTCTCGGACGTCTCAAATCGTCGAATTCATGAATCGTCGCCGAGACGTTGACGTCGGTCGCACGCAACTCCTGCAAGCTCAATCCGCCGAAGCCACTCGCGAGACAGATTGGACGGCAGCCCGCTACGACGCATCACGTGCCCAGGAACGACTGTTACGTCTCATCTACGGCGAGTCCTACCAACAGCAATCCGGTGTCGAGGTCATCACAACCTCGATCCCATCGACCAGCAACATGCCGAGTCAAACTTCTACTGACGATCTGGATTCGCATCCCCGGATCGTCGCCGCTCGCGAAGCCGTGCAGGCCTCGACGGTGGACTTGAACTTATCGCTTTCGGATCTCGAACCGCGGTTGGATTTGGTGTTGTCGGCGTATTCCGCCGGCCTTCGAGGCCAGGGCAAATTCATCCAAGCCTCGCAGGACGCTTGGACGGACAGCGAGCCCGGCTTTGGCGTGGGGCTAAACTTTGAATACCCGTTGGGCAATCGTCGAGCCAAGGCCGAAGTGGATCGCAAACACGCGCAGCTTCATCGACTTCAAAAACAGTTTCAGGTGGTGGTTGCGGATGTGGCTCTCAACATCCGCGACCGAGACATTGCCGTCGAAAAAGCGTTGGCACTTTTGTCGCAGTCCGAAAAGGTCCTCGAAATCGCCAAGCAAGAGTTGAAGCAACTCGAAACCCGCCGCGAGTTGCTCGTCGACGGATCGAACATCGCCAACCTCTATTTGGACACTCTGCTGCGATCCCAAGAACGAGTCAGCGCCGCCGAACGCCGTTTGTTGTTCGCCCAGGTTGACCTGGAAGTTTCGCTCGCGAGTCGACAGCACGCCCATGGCCAACTGCGAACACGAGCCGTCAACAGCCAAGAATCAATGGGAAACTGACCCGGACATAAGGCCGCTCGCAAACGCAAACCTACCGGCTCGACCGTAGCTTGGGACTGGTGTCAACCCGAGATTTTCAACACGCTACCTCGTAACTACTTCACCACGATGCCCAGGCTCTCCGAGTGGCTGTTGAATTCGGGGGCGTACATGCATTGGATGTGCGTCAGACCGGTTTGGTAGCTGCCGCGATGCACCACTCGAGTCGAATACTCGAAGACGTAAGTCCCCTTCGGCAAGTAGTCGATGTAGAAGTGGCTGGCCGTGTCGCGAGTGGACTCGTAGTAGCCCAAGCCGTCTTGGTAGTGGTACTTCGACAGCACGTTTACCGGTTCCGTGCCGCTACCTCGGTGGTCCTTCATGTGGACGTATTCCATGTCGCGATCCGTTCGCAACACGATGCGAACCACCAACTCGTCACCCACCGCCACCGGACCGGCGACTCGCGTGAGCACCGGACCCTTCTTGGTGTAGCTCTTGATGTAAAGTTGCTTGGTCAGCTTCAGCGGCGTGCCGTCATGGGCGGTGACGTTGCCGATGTCTTCCAAGTACTGCCAATGCACGCTGCCCCACGCCACGCCTTCGTCCACTTTCTTGACCGTGATGTCGCCCAACGTGGACTTCACTTCGGCGCGGATGAATCGTTGCTCGTAAAAGCCCGTGCCGGCTTCGACCTTCATCGGATCGATGGTCTCGCCACCGAGTTCCACTTGCACCAGTTCGTCCGATGCCAGCAAGTTCGTGCCGCGAAGTAACAGTGCGTAAACGGCGTCGGCCGTGGCTTTGGTGGTCTTCCAGTCCTGCGTCTGCTTTTGCTTCAGCAGCCAGACCTTGCAGTCCTCGACGGCGACCTTGTCGTTCATGACTTCATCGAAGGCTTCGATCATCACGGCCTGCGTTTCGATCGGAGCCCGATACCACCACCACGAGCGTTCGGTCTCGCGCCAGAACATGCCGAGTTCTTCGTCGCTGACGGATCGTTCCTTGATCGAAGCCATGATGCCCTGCGGCGTGGCTTGGTCGCCGAAGCGTTTCAGGGCGAGTGCCAAATGGCCTTGCGACTGCCGGTTGGCCAGTTGCAGCCAGTACTTGCGAGCCTGAGCCAAGAAGAAATCGACCGCTTCCTTGTGTTCGGGAGCGATCGCCTTGTCCTTCAGGAAGAAGCTGCGGCCGTAGAGGTACAGCGCGATGGTCGTACTGAGATTGTTCTTGTCCTTCAGGTTGTGCGCGACGATGTAGTCGTAACGCGTCTTGATCCAGCCATCCAACCGGGCCAGCGACTTCACGGCCGCCGCGGTGTCGATGTCGACGCCCAGGTGACGCATGCGGCCGAAGCCGGTCGTGATGTAGAGCGTGATGTAATCGTTGGCTCGACCACCCGGGAACCACGGCCACGCACCGTCGGGATACTGCATCTCGGCGATCTTCTTTAGCAGGGCGCGGGTCTCTTCGTTCAAACGATTGGCGTCGAACAGGATGCCTACGTTGCGTCGAGCTGCGCTTTCCTTCTTCGCCTGCCGATACCAGGGCGTCTCTTCCAGCATCACGGCTTTGAGGTCTTGGTTCTTTTCCAGCGGGCTATCGAGGGCCGGCGTACCCTTCCACTGATCGAAGACTCGGCGAATCTTCGGGTCCGAGTTGGCGATGTGCCGCGCCAAGGCGTTGGCATACAGCCGATTGAAAGTTTGCTCGGTGCATTGGTGCGGGAACTCCATCAAGTACGGCAACGCCATCACCGCGTACCACGACGGATTCGACACCATCTGCACGGTGACCGATTGATGCTTGATGGTTTTCGAGTCCTTCGACGCTTGCAGCCGCGTGAAATCGAACTTCTTCGTTTGGGCTCCGCGGATCGGAAGCGGCAGAGATTCGGTGACCAGGATGCGTCGCGACAGCACGGGCAGGTAGCCTTGTTCGCCGTCGGACAAGCGGCCTGTCGAGCCGACTGCTTTGTACGTCAGGAATTCCATGCCGTCTGGGACTTTGATTCGCCACGCAAAACTCTCCGAAGATTTCGAGGCGACATCGAACTTGAGGTCGGTCGTTTTGTTGCCGAGTTGAGTGTCGCGGGGATTGGTCGTGCGAGCATCCGCGAAACTCAGTCGCACGGTGCCCGTCTGGCGACCGGCGGATTGATTGGTCACTTTGACCGTGAATTCCAGCTCGTCGCCTTCGCGCACGAAACGTGGCGGGTTGGGTTCGATCATCAGTTCCTTGGCGGTGACCACGGAGTCTTGCAGCAATCCGCCTCGCAGTTGCTTGTCATGGACGAAGCCGAGGAATTTCCAGCGTGTGAGCGTTTCGGGCATGGTGAATTCAAGCTTCACTTCGCCGTCGTCGGTCGAAATCAATTGCGGGAAGAAGAACGCGGTTTCGGCGAGGTTTGTGCGGGCGCTGACTTTGCTGAGATCCGGACCGGCGGCACCACTCCCGCTGGTTGCCTGTTTCTGGACACCGTTCTGCTGAAGTGCCTTCCGATTTGAGCCTTCCGACTTCTCGGTCTCCGTACGATCGGAATTCGCGTCTCCACGAGCCCTTCGTGTCGCTGTCTCTCGCATCATGTTCTTCATTCGGCCTTTGCCGAAGTATCCGTACCCCCACAGATTGGCCATCACATCCGCCGGAAAGTCCCGATAGCTGATACTGACCTGCTTATAACTCTGCGGCCATTGCCCGTGGATGTAATTCAGCGATGCGATGAAGTTCTGGAACTGCGACGACAGGTTCGAGCTATCCTGGCGGAACACATTGAAGCCGCTCATCCAGTTGTGCGGCAGGTATTGATCGAGCGACTCGTCGTACAGCGTGGCCACCATTTCGGCGACGGCCTTCTTGGCGTCGGGACCGGTGATCGTGGCGGTCCAAGTCTCCTTGTCGCCGGGTTCCAGCTTCGAGACGAAGTGCTCCCACTTGACCTTCAGATTCTTGTTGGTCCACGGCACGTTGACTCGGTTGTTGGAGAGATACGCCCGGTTCTCGCGGACCATCGAAACCCGCACGGTAAAGCCGCCGCGCATGGCTTCCGTGACCGCCTGCGCAATCTTCGTCTGCGTGATGCCGGGTTTCGTCCAGTACGCCTGCAACACTTTGCGACGATGTTCCACTTCGATAAACGCCTGCGCCTTGTCGTAACCCGAACCCCAGATGGCGTTCAGTTCCTGACCCGGTTCCAGCGTCCAGGTCTCACCGGCCACCAGATTCGGCAGCTTGATACCCAGCTTGTTGGCAGCGGGATTGATCACCTGCAACGGGGCTTCCGCAGTGACCTTCTTCCCGAAGCGATCGCGGGATTCGAGGACCGCGCGATACACACCGACCGCCAACTTCGCCTCCAGCTTCGCGGCCCCCGTGGCGTCGGTCGTGAAGTCATTATCCAACACAACTTCACCGAGTTCCCACGAGCTGACATTACCCGGATCGGGTGCCGGCGCGACGATGCG
This sequence comes from Planctomycetota bacterium, assembly GCA_027622115.1. Lineage (GTDB taxonomy): Bacteria > Planctomycetota > Planctomycetia > Planctomycetales > Planctomycetaceae > JAQBZS01. The sequence goes on from JAQBZS010000384.1 coordinate 6,292, forward strand.
TCCGCGTCGCCAGACCGGTGGCCGATAACCTCCACCGAGTTCCGCGCGTTGCACCTTGGCCGGTTCTTTCAAGCGATAGATCTTGACGTTGCCCTTCGCCGCTTCCGGTTGACCATTGAGCGTGTTCGTGCGAATCGCCAACTCGACGGGTTTGTCGGACGTCAGCCAACTGCCGGCGGACAGCGTAGCCGCGAGCGCCGTGTAGCCGATGTTGATCGACACGTTGCCGGATCGCGTCTCGCCCGTGGTGTCCGTGACGTCGGCGTTGATCTGATACGAAAACGTGGGCTCATCCTTCTCCGTTACCGTCAAATCCGGCTTGGCCACAAACTCGACCGTGAACGAACCGTCGCCTTTCGTGGTTGCCGAACCGTGAGCGATTTCCTGGGTTTGAGCGCGCGGTCGCCACCAATAACGATAACCCCACCAGTACGGGTAACGGACTTCGCGAACGACGCGATACTTCACTTTGGCTCCGCCGATTGCCGCGCCGGTATACGCCGTGGCCTTGCCGATGACGGAAACCTTCGCCAGCAGTTTCGGCGAATCCTTCGGCGGTTCGATCTTCACTTCGAACTTCGGCCGCTTGTATTCCTCGACGGTGACCGCGCCTGCGCCGTTCGGACCGCCGCGAACCACCAGGCTCATGCGGCCCATCAAGCGGTCGCGCGGAGCCGTGAAG
>JAQBZS010000385.1 GCA_027622115.1 Planctomycetota bacterium
CTTCTTGGTGCGACTTTTCCTTCAGTATGGCTTCGCGGATTTCTGTCGTGACGGACATCACTTCGAACACGCCGATTCGCCCGGAATAACCGGTGTGGAAATTCACGTCGTCGGGAATGCCGCGCACCAGTTCGATCTCGGACGCCTGGGCGGGATCGATCTTGAGCAATTCGCATTCGGTGGCGCTGGGATGGTAGGTCTCGCGAGCGTGCGGGCAAATCTTGCGGATCAGTCGTTGCGAGATGATGCAGTTCAAGCTGTCCGCGATGAACATCGGCGGCACGCCCAGCTCGCGAAAGACGTCAATCGTGGCACCGGTGTCGTTGGCGTGCATGGTGCTGAGCACGTTGATGCCCGTCAGTCCGGCTCGCACGCTGATGTGCGCGGTTTCCGGGTCGCGGATTTCGCCGACCATCATTACGTCGGCATCTTGACGCAGGACGCCGCGTAACGCATCGACAAAGTGAAAGTCGATCTTGGGATCCACCTGAATTTGATTCGCGCCGTCGATCCGTCGCTCGACGGGATCCTCGATCGTGGTCACGCTGCGTGTTGGATGATTCAGCGACCGCAGGCAGGCGTAAATCGTGGTGGTCTTGCCGCTGCCCACCGGCCCCACGCTCAACACCATTCCGTATGGGGCACCTAAGTGTTCTTTGACGGTGACGATTTGTGCGTCGTCGAGTCCCAACTCATTCAGCTCGGCGAAATCGGTGGCACTTGGCATCAGCCGCAGCACGAGCCGTTCGCCGTAGATCGTGGGGCCGCTGCCGATCCGGATGTCGCGTAAACTGAAAGATGAGTTCGCAATGTGGCCGTCCTGCGAAACACGACGCTCCGTGATGTCCATGTTCGCCATCAACTTCAGGCGAGAAACCACGTGCGAAGTGAGCGATCGCGGCAAATGGACCACGTCGTGCAACAGCCCGTCGACTCGCAAACGAATCCGCAAGCCATCGGCGTTGGGGTCGAGGTGAATGTCGGTGGCGTTGAGTTGGAAGGCACGTTCCAGCAGGAGATCCACCAGCGGACCTGGGCCCACCACATCGACCAACCCCGTGAGTTCTTCCTGCAATGCCTTCTGGCGAATCTGTCCGGACTGTATCTCGCTCATTCCATGCTCCCGAGACGCAAGATGTTGCTGCCTGTCACGCAATCGCGTCCGGCCGTCTATCCAATGATTTCTTGAAAACGGTTCGAGCCACTTAACTCGGGCAATTGAATGTGTCCCTGGATTTTCAGAAATCCGACCACCAGGATCGCCAAGCTCAGCAACAGAGAAACCACCGAGAGTTTCTGGCGGCCTCCAGACAGTCGTATCGCGGTCAACAACGACGTGACCACGCCCAATCCCGCACATCCGTAGAGTGACGACTGTAAGACATTCGATGCGATCTGTTCGGGCATGGCCCAGTCGACGGCGAAAATGATCAGGGCTGCCAAACACGACAACGGCCCGACCAGCCCGACAAAGCGCGTTTCGCGTTTCCGATTCAAGGCCGGTTTCGAGAATCCCAACTCGTGGATTCCCTCCTCGCGGGTGTCGCGGATCGTCCAGACCGACGTCAATCCGGCCAGCGTCAGCACTTCCAACACCATTTCGTTGGCGTTGACGACGACCATTTGTCCCTTCGTGGCCTGGGCAGCTTTCCAAATTCGCACCAACAACGCCACGAGTGAACTGCCCATGAACGGGAGTTGCCCCAGATCGACGACGACCGACTTCAATTCCTGTCCGGCAAATTTCTCGATGAATTCCGTGCCGACCGTTTCAATCGCAGCCCATCGAGCTTCATGCAAACTGGGATGTAGAGTGACGATCGCATAACCATCCGCCGGTTCGAACGTGTATTGGTCTGAACTCTCTGTCACATCAACCTCGTTGTCTCGATCATGCAGCGAAACGTGGCACATGCCGAACTGATAGCCTGCGATTGCCCGATATCGCCGTGGAGTGGTAGGCCGGTCCAGAGGGAAGAATGGAAGCAATGATGGGGTGCCGACCTGAAGCCGCCATAATCCACCGCTGATGAATCCCATGCAACGATGCGTGGATGTTTTTTAGACGGAATCGTAATCGCGACGATGCCAAGTCTTCCCAAACATCCCGTGCTATCAGGTTCATTCGCGTCAACAATCGGCTGGGCGTTTCCATCCGGTGCATGAAGACCGACAAACAGCCGGCTCTCCGCGCTCCTCGGTGCGTGGACTGAAACGCCAGACGCCACATCCGAGTGACCGCCGACTCAGTGATTCCCTGATGCCTCGATGGGAGTCGACTGGAGCATCGAACCGGCTAGCCCCCGATGGAGAGTTCACGGAATTCGGCGACAATCGAAAAATGGAATCAACGCAGCACGGACGTCGATGCCAAGCAGAAATCAACTGGTGACATTCACACCCTTATTCCGGAACGAGGCATTGAAATGGTCGGCATGATATTGACATTGGTACTTTTCGCGACGGTGATCGCCGTGATTCCCGAAGCCACGCAGCGGAATTTCGACACTTGGGTTTGATCGATTGCAGCGAATTCTCGAAAGGTTGCCATGACCGAACGATCAATTCAAACCAGTCCGGGTTATATTCCGCACCACCACTCCGTCATCAAGTCACGAGCAAGTCATGGCCCGACGATCTCTGAAGCTGAAGGCGATTGCTCGCCAAGCCAAAGTCGACCTGCCGCAACTGGAGCGAAAACGCCGAGTCCAATCCGGCGTCAGCGGCGTGAAGGGCCTGGGCGTTTCCGTCGGGGTGCATGCGATTCTGCTGGGAATCATGGCGCTGTGGATGCTTCCCGGCCTGATTCGCCGCGAAATCATCATCACTGCGATGTTCGACTCCGGGACCGGCGATGGGCAAGAATCGCTGTCGCTCGTCGAGACCTTGGATGACAAAGCGATCGAGATCGACCCTCCGGCTGACGATCAGCTCGACCCCAAGCCGGAACCGGTTGCCGTTGGACTCCCGGAAGTCGAGCCGCTGAAACCCGACCCGATCGATCGAGGGCCTTCCAAGGCGGTGACAAAAACGCAAACCGCCAAGCCGTCGACTGGAACCAGTTCGGCGGAAGCGGCATCGGTGGAAGGGGCTGTCGACCGCATCACCGCCGGCATCAGCGGGCTGTTGGAGAAAGAGGACTTGCTGGTGGTGTGGCTGCTGGATTCTTCCCAAAGCCTGGTCGATGACCGGCAACGAATCGCCGCGCGGTTGGACCCGTTTTTTGAGCATTTGGGCACGGGTCGCGGCGGCGTGCAACACAAGCTGATCAATACCGTTGTCGCGTTCGGCAAGAGCACCAGGGAGCGGGTTTCGCCCACGCCGTCCGGTCAACGGATTGTCGAGGCGGTCAAGTCGTTGCCGATTGACGAATCCGGTTTGGAAAATGTCTTCGGGGCCGTCAATCGTTGCATCACGACCTATCGATCCAAGTGGCAAGACAAGCAAATGCTGATCGTCGTTTGGACCGACGAGACCGGCGATGACTCGGAACAGCTCGAAGCCACGATCAAGCATTGCCTCGACAACCGCGTCCAAGTCTCCGTGGTCGGACCGTCATCGGTGCTCGGCGCGGAAACGGGGCTGCACGCTTACACCGATCCGGCATCGAACGAACGATTCCTGGTGCCCGTCGATCGTGGACCGGACTCGGCCGCGACGGAACGGATCGAGTTGGGATATTGGTTCCGCACGCTGCCGCCCTTCGATCCGCGAATGAATCAACAGCCCAACGGGCCGGGACTGAGACGTCGGCCTGCTCGCCGATTTGAATTGCCCGCCTGGTATGGAGGCCAAGACTTGGTCGGCATCGTGTCCGGTTTTCGGCCCTATGCGCTGGCCCGGTTGGCGGCGGAGACACAGGGCAGTTACACGATCTTCGATCCGCCGGAAGACCGTGGTCCGTTTCGAACGGATGTGATGGCGGACTATGCACCGGACTACGGACCGCTCGACGCGTACCTCAAAGACATCCAGTCGCATCCGCTGAGACTGGCCGTTCACGAAGCGGCGAAAGCAACCATCGGCAAGCAACTCGAGCAACCCGAGATGCTGCTGTTCGTCAAACGCGACAGGCACAACCCGGCCAACTTCCAGCGACCGTATTACTCACCGGCGCAATTCGCGTCGCGATTGAGGACGTCGCGGCGCGTGTTGCAACAACGAGCGGCTCGCATGTCGCGGGTGGTTGAGCAGGCGCTGGCCTGCGTCAGCCGCGACGGAAAACTCGACCAGCCGTTGGATCGGGAGTACGACAACGAAACCTCGAAGCGCTGGCGAGCCTGGTATGACCTGACGCGAGGTCGACTGCTGGCCACCAGCACGCGACTTGAGGAATATCGGTTGGCAATCGACTCGCTCCTTCAAGAGGACGCACTGGGATCGGACACGAATCACGTCATCTTCCTGCCGAGCGTCGAGATGCGATCCGACTCAGAATACAAGGCGCGAGTGGAAGAAGCGAAATCGCTGTTGATGCGATGCGTCCAGCAAAACGACGGCACGCCGTGGGCGTATCTGGCTCAACGCGAACTGGCATACGGGCCGGGCATCTCGATCCGGCAGCTGTCGCTCACGCTCGGGCCGGCGGTTCCCGTACGGTCATCGACGGCCCCTCCGAAGTTTTGAACGGCCAGGATTCGCGGTGATCCAACGGATTTGCTCAGCAGTCGAGTTACGTACGACTCGCGACTCGCAGTGTGCTTGAGCCACTTGGCCAAGTACCAATCGTCGCGTTTTGCTCTGAAATAACGCAACGAATCCTCAGGACAGCCGAGAATCCGGGATCGTGGACCAATCCACGTGCAATTTCAGTCCTCGAAATTCCAAACCTCATAGGGAGATCAAGTCATGATTCAAATCAACATTGGCGATCATGTCAGTTCAGAGGCTGGTTATGTCACGGTGCCAAATTCATTTCGCGATATGACCCGTTGGGCTCGAACGAAGGCATTGTCGATTGCAAAGAATATGCCCAGTGCGGACGTGTATTTCAGAGCGCTTCCCAACGGCCATTCATTGACCACGCTGCTGGCGGACAGATCAATCTGGATAAACTATGGACCCTCGCTGACCGTGCTGGGTGAAACGAATTTCGCCGGTGGAAAAGAGATTGCCATCGCTCCAAGTTCCTACCGGATTGGGCGTTGGACCGTCCTGGCTACTCTCATTCATGAACTGGCTCACGTGGACGGCGTACGCGGCAGCGTCAGCCCCCGCGCAGCGGAAGACGCACTCTTGGCATGTGGACTTGGAAAACGATCCGAACAAACCACGGGTGTCGATGATCCATCCACACCGTATGATCCAAGCATCCGTGGCTGAAGTTCCGGGGCAGACTCACTCGAGGAATAATCCATGCCGTGCACAGACGCTGAGACAACTTATGGCTTCAATCGTCGTGAAGCTTTGCAAATTGGCGTGGGGATGTTCGGATTGAGTCTGCCGCAAGTTCTGCGAGCCCAGCAAGCGGTTGTGCAAGCACGGTCCGGCGACATGTCGTGCATCTTCATCTTTCTGGCCGGTGGGGCGAGCCACTTCGAAACATTCGACCCCAAGCCGCACGCGCCGTCGGAAATCCGTGGTTTGTGGAATCCCACCGCCACCAATGTTCCCGGCACATTCATTTGCGAGAAAATGCCTTTGATGGCTCAGCGGATGGACAAGGTCGCCATCGTGCGTTCGTGGCAAGGGAAAAGCGGTTCGCATTCGACCGGTTCGCAGCACGTTACCAGCGGGATGTATCCGAAAAACAGCGGCCAGTACTTCCCCAACTTCGGCAACCTAGTCTCCGCCGTCCGAGGCGGCAAAGTCACGGGCATGCCGCCGCATTTTGGGTTGCCGGTCGCGGCTCGCTACACCACTCCAGCGGGTTACTTGGGCACGGCGTTCGAGGCGTTCAACATCAAGGGCGATCCCGAGAAACCGCAATTGGAGTTGAATGGCTTGAAGCTTTCGAAAGTCCGGTTTGAAGACCGTCAGTCCATGCTGACGCAATTGGACAACCTCAGTCGCTTGGCGTCGGTCGATGACGGGGCACTGGTGGCTCACGACAAGTTTTCGGAAGAAGCGCTGTCTCTACTGACCGGCGGCAGTATGCAACAAGCGATGCGAATCGAGGACGAACCGCAAGACGTTCGCAATCGCTACGGCGACAATATGTACGGTCGGCGAGTCCTTCTCGGTCGTCGGTTGATCGAAGCGGGTGCTCGGTTCGTGACGATCAACCAAGCCGTGCAGGGAGGCCTCTTCGGAGCCGGCAGCACCAACGGCACTTGGGACAATCATCATTTGCTGTTCGAGTCCATGATGTCGTTCGAACACGCACCGGCAAACATTCCCGGCAGCTACAAATGGCATTCGACTCCCGGACCGGGGAACCTGCCGCAGCTCGACATGTCGTTGTCGACCTTGCTGGACGACCTGGAAGAACGGGGCCTATTGGAGACCACGTTGGTCGTCGTGATGGGAGAATTCGGCCGCACGCCGCGAATCAACAAGAACGCGGGACGCGACCATTATCCGGGCGCGGGCAGCTTCTTGTTGGCGGGTGCTGGAATTCAAGGTGGAGTCGTGGTCGGCGAGACAGACCGCAACGGCACCGGCCCAATCACTCGACCGTGCCGCCCGGAAGACGCCGCCGCGACGATCTATCGGGCGCTGGGCATCGACCCCCACCTCACCTACTTCCCAAGACTCACCCGCCCCACTCCCATCGCGGATGGCGAAGTCTTGAGTGAAGTTATTGCCTAACCTGAGGCAACCGCCAAATCTGAAATCCGTAAGCCAGACGCCCAAGTGCTTCGCGCACTTTGCGAAGGTCAGGCAAATCAACCACATCGACCGCAAATTAACAGAGTGGCGGTGGAGCGGTTCCCTCTCCGGGCGACGAGGACGAAGGGCACTCCAATCAAAAAAACGCGGGAATTGAGGACTTGGGGGGGCAGGCTTACGACTTTCAGATT
>JAQBZS010000386.1 GCA_027622115.1 Planctomycetota bacterium
GCATCTTCGTCATTTAGGTCGGACCGGCTGCCATCATGCTGATGAACGGCTTGCTGACGAAATAGAGAATCGCGACAGCGGCACCGAGCTGGGAACATTCTTGAACGCGTCTAATGCTGAAATAAGAACTCCTTGGAGTTCATCACCGCCCAGTACACGTCTTCCAGTCCCTCGCGACGGCTCACCGACTTCGAAACATGCGCCATCAGTGCGGTCAGTTCGCTGGGCGACGGGTTTCGGCAAAACGCCGCCATGTACAGTTCCGTGATCACGCGTTCGTTGGAACTCTTCGTCGCCACCGTGATGGGCAATTCCGGTCGCTCCGGCCAAGCCGTTCGCACACCGTATTTTGTGGCGAGGTACGAACCGGCTTGTTCCAAATCCGGACTCGCCAACACGCCGTCGTACACCAACACCTCAGCGATGTCGCCGTCCCAGCGAAACCCCTCGTAGTCCTCGCGAGCGCCGATCGTGAAACCCGCGGCTCCGCTGTCCGAGCCGACTCCACCCGCTTGCGTGATGGACTGGGGGGTTCCGTTCAAACGCACCTGCAACTTTTCGCCGATGCCCGTGGAAATGAACGTGGTCACGAACGGCTGACTCGTCAACTTGGCGGCATCGGCGGAAAGCGCCGAGTTGCCCGCGCCGTTCACTCCGTCGGAATACACATAAAACGTGCCGCTATGCAGACCCAACTGTGCGGTAAACACCGGACGACCTCGACGAAACGTGATCAACGAACCGCCCTGGTCTCCGGACCTGCCGACCGCCAGCACCGTTCGTGCTTGACCGGCTTCGAGCAGATTCGACGTCGCGTTGTGCAGCCAATCGTTCCGGCCGTCGAAGCGAACTGCCGGAGAGCCGCCGATGGCTCGCGCAACGAAGACGGGCCGCGAATCCGGGTCCAATTGCGAAACATGGACGGTCGATCCCAGTACCTGATTCCGCCAGTGAGTCACCGCCGAACCGTCAATCGCCAAGCCACCGTCCGCCGCTTCGACGCCCCGGTCCGCTCGCAGCCAGAGCTTGAGCTGCTTGGTTGGCGGCAATCCGGCTCGGGCCACGCGTGTCGAGGAATCGTCCAGATGTTGCGACAAACGACTGCGGGTGTCGGTCAGTTTTCCCGAAAGGGCGCTGCCGTTGATCAAGTTCAACGCCTGAGTCAACTTGGGCTCGCCGTTCCGTTCACATTCGCACGCGGTGTTGCGAGACGGTTGGCCGAATGTCTTCAGGAAATCGTTGCCCACGTCGGGACTGGGAAGCTGAGTCGCTCGCGTACCCAGCGGCAGGCCCGAGAAGCGTTCGGGGACACCGGCAACTTGGTTCAACGCGTCCAGAAGTTGTTCGGCTCGTAACAGCCGAGCATGAGCGTGCGAGAAGTAGCGTTCGTCGTCGACATTGAAACGATTGGTAAGACTGCTCAATTGATACACGCGGCTTTGCAGAATCAGCCGCATGATGTGCTTGGTGTTGTAGCCGCCGGCGATGAACTCTCTTGCCAATCGGTCGAGCAATTCAGGATGCGATGGCGGATTGGATTCGCGGAAATCGTCCACTGGTTCCACGATGCCTCGACCAAAACACCGTGCCCACAAACGATTGACTGCCATGCGGGCGAAGAACGGATTCGAAGCGGACGTCAGCCATTCCGACAACGCCTCCAAGCGACCTTGATCCGGTTTCACAGCCAACTCACCAGTCAACGGCACGATCAAAGCTGCCGGTTGATTCGAACGAGGATGCGTGACTTCCCCGTCGCTCGCTTGCCACACGATTTTCTCGTCGGCGGCGAAACCGTCCTTGATTCGGACTCGGCTGAAGAACGCAGCCATGCCGTAATAATGATCCTGGGTCCAGCGTTCGAACGGGTGGTTGTGACAGCGAGCACATTGCACGCGGATGCCCAGGAACAATTGCGACGTGGTTTCGGCCAGCGAATTCGGGTCGGTCGCCGCTTGGAAGAATGCCGCGGACGGACTCTCGAATGTCGAACCACGCCCCGCGAGCAATTCGCGAACAAATTGATCGTACGGCAGGTTGTCGTTTACCGAAGCAACCAGCCACTGATGAAACTTGTGAACTCCGGCTTCACCCAGCTTGCTGCTCTTGACTCGCAAGAGGTCGGCCCATTGTTGAGCTTGAAACTCGGCGTATTCGGGACGTTCCAACAATCGATCGATCAGCGTGTCGCGAAGTACGAAACGGCCCGCGACACCGACTTGTTGGGCTGCTTTTAGAAACTGTTGAGATTCATCGACGGTCGGCAAGACGCCCAATGTGTCGAGTGAAACGCGACGCAAGAATTCGCTGTCCGTCGCCAATTCGGACGGTGCAATCTGCAAGCGTTGCAACTTGGAATACACCATTTCGTCGATGAAATTCCGGGCCGGTGCATCCTTCCACGCGAAGCCAGCGACATCTCGCAACTGAGTGATCGGCACGGTGGCGATGCGATCGAGATATCGGACGAGGATCGAAGATTCGCCGCGATGTTCGCACGTGACGACGCCGAGTTGATTCACGGTCGCCACGTCTTCATGGGAGCTTGAAAAGTCCGCCAAGTGCGTGATGACGCGAATCGAGCCGTCCGAAAATCGTCCCCATACTTGGAGGGTCTGTTCATGTTGCGGCCATCGCAGCGTGACGCTGGGCTTGGCGATTCGCGCACCGCCAAGCGTCTGGGCGAGGTCGGCGTCAGTGATCGCGACGCCGATTTCAAGGCAGGTCGGCGAGTCACTCGGATCGGGACGGCAGCCTTGTGCGATCCACGTTTCGAGAATCTGGAAGCTTTGATCGGTGATTCGCAACCGTCGGCCACCGCCGTGCGCGACTTCCATCGTCGGCTTGAGTAACAACAGACTCAGCTCCGGTCGAGCGGGATTGGTGCGGCGTCCGAATTGCTCGCGGATCAGAGTCGTCCGGTCCAATGCCGGGTCGAAGCCGCGTAAGGACAGCCGAAATCCTCCTTTGCCGCTCGGTGCTCCGTGGCACGCACCCGTCGCACATCCATGCTTCGTGAGCAGCGGGATGACTTCGAGCCGAAAGGAAACTTGCGAGTCCGCGACGATGGTTGTGGGCCGGGCAGCAGTCGCAAGCAACATCAGAGTCAATGCAATCACACAGCGAAACTGCGGCGAATGGATCATGACACGCCTTGAGGATTGGACGAACGAAAGACTTAACCATAAAGGACCCAGAAGGCAGATTGAATGAACGATCAAGAAGTGCTTCTTGCCGTTCGGGTCGGTGTCGATCGCAAATGTGGGTCGCGACAGGGTGCTGTTGGGCTTTGCCCAAAAAACGGGGACTGGCTCCAGCATGTTGTGCATGTCGCTTTTCAAACCGCAACATGTTGGTGCCTGTCCCCCTTTTTTGGGCAAAGCCGTGCTGTTGCACAAAGAAGTACGCTCGTTGCTTCGTCCCCAATTCAACTGCCGAAGATGGACTCGACGTTGCCGCGCAAGACACGTTTCCCAAGCGTCAAAGCCTTCTCTTCGGACCAGTCGCGTCCTTCGACGAAGTCCACTGCCAACGCGTGGGCCAGAATTCGGCGGTACATACGGAATTTGGGCAGTGCGAATTCCAGCTTGTACATGTCGCTGTAATAGCCGATCTGCTTCGACTGAGGCACCGCCTGCAAGCGACTGCGAGTATCCAATTCGATATAGGCCGGGATGTTCGAGTACCACCAATGACCGTTGGTGATCACATTGGGAAAGATCCAACTGTAACTCACCAATTCCTGGTTGGATGTTTGGGCCAACACGGATATCGGGAACTTCACGCTCGGAAACGCATTGAATAAGGACTTGTATTGAATCAACGACACTCGCTGATCGAACAAATCTTGGCCTTGGAAAACACCGTCTTCGTAGACTCGGCGATTCACTCCGATCATCAAATCGAACGGCAGTCCGTGATCGGCGCAGCGTTGGGCCAGTGTCCAAAATACGAAGCGACTGAGGGTGCGGGACTCGTCCGCCGTCAGGGCTCGGTCGGTCGCAAGTGCAGCCACGATGGGCGCGGTGGTTGCGGCATCAACGGGTTCGGGCGCGAAGTCCGGCGGCAGCGAAATCGCACAAGCACGCGCCCCTCGCGCCGTGAAATGGTCAAACAGCTTTCCGATGGCGTTGGTCAGCGACTTGACATCCGTGGGTTCGATGTTGGTCGCGGCGGCCAACCGTTGGCGCGTTTCCGGCTTCGCAAGGTGAAATACAAGGTCGTCGGTTCGCAGGCACGGGATGTAGCGCGAGGTGTCGAAGCCTTCCAATGGATCGTCGAAATCGTTGGTGAGATAGACTTGATCCAGGCCGCTGTGCCTGAGGACTTGTGCTTCCCAATCGGGTTCCGCCATCTTCGCCGCAGACGAATCGAACAGAGCTTCCCAGTTGTCGGGCGTAATCATCTCGTCCGCGAAGCCAAAGAATTCTCGACACATCTCCAACAACCAACTGACCTGGACGGTGTTTTCCAAGTCCGCCAGCAACGGCACCAATCGACCGACTTTTTCCTTGGGACTGATGCCCGGCTCCTCGATCCGCTCACGAGGCAGCCCGGCGGAATGGGCGAGTTCCGTGTAGTAATGATAGCCCATGATGTCGGCCAGCGTGGTGGACGCGGCGGCGTGTGGGTTGATGTGCGTGTGCGGGTCGATCAGCGGCAGACGTTCGAGTTCGACAAATAGGCGCTCGGCAAGTTGGCTCGGCACGTGAGACTCCAGTTGAATTCCAGAAATGACGCTTTAGTTTGGGTTTAGCCGAAGAATAACTGTCGTAGCCGAAGTCGCCAGATTTGGTTTCAAAACTGGTGTGCAAGCCAAAGTCTGGCGACTTCGGCTACCGAACGATCGGCCGGTCTCTATTTAGGCTGCGGATTCGAAGATGGTTGCCACGCCCTGCCCGTGACCGACGCACATGGTGGCGATGCCGTACCTCGCGCCTTCCGACTTCATGCGATGCAGCAAGGTCGTCGCCACGCGAGCACCGCTCGCGCCCAGTGGATGACCGATGGCGATCGCGCCGCCGCGAGTATTGACCTTCGATTCGTCGATGCCCAGCACCTTCAACACGGACAGCACTTGCACCGCGAATGCCTCGTTCAATTCGATGGCGTCGATGTCTTCGAGCTTCAAGCCGGCACGCTTCAGAGCCTTATGAATGGCGGGAACGGGGCCGATGCCCATCTCCGACGGATCGACTCCGGCGACCGCAATCGACTTCACCTTGGCAAGCGGCGTTAGGCCCAACTCTTTGGCTTTGTCTTCGGACATGACCAGCATGGCCGCCGCGCCGACGTTGGTCGGCGAACTGTTGCCAGCCGTGACGGAGCCACCCGCCGGATTGAAGACGGGTCGCAACGCGTTCAGAGCCGCAACAGAAGTGTCCGCACGAATGCACTGGTCGCGGCGGATCAGCACCTTGTGACCGTCTTCATCGCGACCCCACGTGGGAATGATTTCGGTGGAAAAATCCCCGGTGTTCGTGGCCTTGGCGGCGAGGTCGTGACTTCGAAAAGCGAATTCATCCTGGGCCTCGCGTGGAATCCGATGCTTCATCGCGAGGTATTCCGCAGTCAAGCCCATGTTCATGATGGCTTCGCTGTGTCGGCGGAACAGCCGCGTGGGCGGATTGTAGCCTTCGTTCATTTTGACATGGTCCATGTGCTCAACACCGCCGGCGATTTCGACTTCTCCGATCCCCGCCATGATCGAAGTCGCCGCGTCATTGATGGCCTGCAAGCTGGAAGCACAATTGCGATTGATGGTGACGCCGCCGGTCTCGATCGGTAGTCCCGCTTCGAGCGCGGCGATGCGAGCGATGTCGAATCCCTGTTCACCGATCTGTTGCACGCAACCCCAACGGACGTCTTCGATCAGGTCTTGCTCAATGCCGACGCGGTCCACGAGTGCCCGCATGAGGTCGGCGGATAACTCGTCGGCTCGGACATCCCGAAACCAGCCGATTTCGGCGGATGCTCGTGCGACGGGTGTGCGAATCGCATCAATGATGACGGCCTGTGGCATGTGCACTCCTTTGGAATCTGGATCCGCAAGAAATTAAATCAGGCTATGCTCGGACAATGCATGGGCTGCCCGGAAAATGTTGTAACTCACTCGACAATTAGCCGTTTGAGCGCTAGCCCCGGTTTTCCAACGTTTGACGACCGGAACGGTGGCTAGCGCCATAACGGCTAATGAATCAGGCTCGCTCGTTAATTGCATTCGGCCAGCAGCGGCCCGGCGAGTTCCCGCAAGAAAAAGAGCCGACCCGGCTGGGTGGGCATAAACGTCGAAGGAATCCAACTCGTCGGCTGATGACGCAAAGTCATCCACAGACTCAGTCCCTGCCACATCATTCCGCGACCCAACGTACCGTCCGCTCCGCCGATGATCTTGTCCGCGCCTAGAAACAGCCCCGGCCCAATCGTATTCGCGAAAGCGGGCACCAAAGTCGTGCGGCTCTTGAAACTGGTTAGAGCGTTTTGTTCGATCGTGAGCGGGTGCAGATTGGCACCGATGCGATGCGTGGCCGCTTTCCAGTCGGCTTCATCGGCATAATCGGCGGCGAAGTGCGGTTCCCAAAACGCGATATGACAGACTCGTCCGATCCCAAAGATCACCGTCAGTTTGGCGCCCCGCGAACGCAACTCGCCGATCTTGTCGCCGTATGTGGGCAGGTTCTTCTTGGTGGCGTAATTGCGTTGTTTCTTTGGCACGGTCAGTTTGCCGAGCGGCCCATAAAACGCCGCTTCCATCGCGTTTTGGAACGCACCCGTATTACTGGCCGGCAACGTGTTGCCCTTCGCGTCGCTCCATTCGTCCATGTTGAATCCGTGCACGTGATCGCATGAAACGCCCCATTCCTTCAAGAAGTAAACCGCCCAACGATACATGCCCATTGGGCCGACCGGCAGGATCATCGCGAGGTGTTCGCCGGCCCGTTGA
>JAQBZS010000387.1 GCA_027622115.1 Planctomycetota bacterium
GATGGCAGCAGGCTTCCTGCTCAGCCATCAGCATCTTCCCCGAATCATTTCATTGTCGTCGTCGAACTGTTCGCTCATCCGCTTCAGGAACAACTAGCGCCGTTGGCTCGCGAGAATTCGCATAAGTCGGAAGCCGAGGTCGTCGCTGCGGGTGACCTGATCTCCGTAGCCGCGAAAGGCTGAACGGCAGCGGACGGCGGTCGTCCACCAGTCTCCGCCGCGGATCACGCGACGGGATTTCGGCGACAGACGGCTTGCTGGTCCGGTTGGATCGTTGCGCCTCGGCGTCTGATAGAAATTCGGGTCGTAAAAGTCCTGACACCATTCGCCAACGTTGCCGTGCATGTTGTACAAGCCGAAGGCGTTTGGCCGTTTCGTGCCAACCGTGCGTGTTGAGTTCTTGCCGATCCGGTTGTACCAGTCGTATTTCTCAAGCTCGCGGTAATCGTCGCCGAAGTGAAACGGACCGGTCGTGCCGGCTCGACAGGCGAATTCCCACTGGGCTTCGCTGGGCAGACGATATCCGCCGGTTTCCGGAATCAGCGTCCAACCGTGGTCCGCATCCTTGTGATAACAAGGCGCGAGCTTCTCCTGTCGGCTCAACCAGTTGCAGAATGCGACCGCGTCATTCCAACTCACCTGAGACACTGCGGCGTTCTCCAACTGGACGAATCCCGGCGTCCGCCAGGTGAACTCGTTGCGGTCTTTCGGAGCGGCCTTGTTCGGCGCGGCGGAGTTGCCCGTGCCCAGCACTTCCGCTTCCGTCTGGTAGTTAGTCCCCATGACGAATTTGCGAAACTGTGCGATAGTGACTTCGGTCGCACCCAGCAGAAACGGCCGGGCGATATTCATTCTGTGCGCCGGACGTTCCTGAGTACGAATTCGGTCTTGAGTTCTTTGATCGATTTTAAGTTCAGTGGCCACTTTCAAAGCCGCTTCAACCTGCGCGTCACTGCTGCCCATCAGAAACTCGCCGGGAGGAATGAGCACCATCGTCGTGCCGATCGAGTTGGTCGATTCAACCCTCGCGTCTAAATGGCGAGCCCATTGCATCTGGTGAATCTTCGCCTGACGAACGTCGAAGGGAGCCCGAGCCATCGGCGGATCGCTGTCTTGCGCACACACCATCACTGCGGAAAGGATCGTGAATTGGAATAGGAATGATTGTGTCATAGCCATCGACTCCTCTGGGGCATTTTCGACCGATTGAGGCGGCAAACCGCTTCAGTTCGTGGAAGATCAGCATACGCAACTGGCGCTGGGTCCGTGATGTCATCGATTCCGCGGATCGAATTACAACCGTTGCAAGCGTCAAGAGGTTGTCGTACTCACCACGAGATCGGGATGAACAGTTTGGGGCTGAATGGTGGATGGCGACGGTGCTGTTCTTGACGCCGCAGTCGCAAAGTTTGACTGACTTGCCTGGTTTACGCAGTGCCCGAGTTTCACCCAACCCGGTCGTCGGATTCAGTCGCGACAATCTTTCTCACAATCATACGCGCACCAATCGACTCACCGAGATCGATAGTCGATGATGCTCGAACCGGGCTCTGTTTACTTTTCATCGTCACTCGTAAGCATCTCATCACGCCAATTTCAGCGGCGATGAGTTCGAGTCTTGCCCTGCGACGGTTATCGGATTTGGCACTTTATGAGTCATTTTTTTGAAAAACGTGATCGCTGGGGAAATGGTTACGCCCTTTGGGTGATCGCGGCGATGTGCTTCGTGACGCCGATTGCGTGGTGGGGGCTGAAGCGGATCGACCTGCATAACGATGTCGAAAACTGGCTGCCCAAAGACGATCCTCAAGCCAAAGTGCTGCACTGGTACAAGAATCACTTCGCGCGCTTGGATGAAAACGGCGAGCGACAAATCGAAGAGCGAATGCTTGTCTCGTGGGACGGCAGCGCGCTTCATGATCCTCGAGTCGTGAAATTCGCAAGTTTGCTGAACGGTCCATATTTCGAGCGCGTGGTCACGCCGCACTCCGTGCTGGAGCAGATGATCAAGTTCGGCGTGGCCCCGAATGAAGCCATCAGTCGCGTGGAAGGCGTGCTGATCGGTACCGGGCCGCTGAAATTGAAACTCACGTCGATCGGAGCCGAGAATCCTCGCAAGGTCGTGGCGTTGCTGAAGGACGCGGCTCGCAGCGAACTTGGTATCGAATTGGTGGCTTCGGATTCGCTGCCGCAACCGGAAAACGTCGTCGACGACGAACCCGCTGTCGATGTTGCAGCAGAGCCCGCTTCCAAACCAGAAGATGCGGTCGCGGACGAACGGGAACGCGACCGCCGCAAAGTCGCCGCCACGTTGCGTACGGCGATTGCCAAACGCTGGCGCGATCACGACGTCCAGATCTCGTGGTCCGGCATGCACGGCGACCGCGAGTTGATTCGTCGCTTTCAAGATCTCGCCAAATCGTTGCGCACGAAAGAGACTCCTTCCGGCGACTCCGGCAACTTGATGGTGCAAGACTGTTTCTTTGTAGCAGGGTCTCCGCTCGCTTTGTCGGTGGTGCTTTCGGAAGCCGGCAAGGCCGATCGGAAGTCGGCGTTCGAAGCGGTACGGCAAACGGCGGTTTTGGCGGGCATCGACGAATCCAAGTTGCACATGGGCGGTCAACCGGTTGCCGGACATGCCCTGAACGAATCCGTCGGGCGGACCGGTTGGAATCCCGCGTACAACATTTTGCAGTTCCATAAGCGTTCGCCGATCTTGTTTTCGATGTTGATCGGCATCGTGTTGTCCTTCGTGATGCTTCGCAGTTGGCGATTGGCGAGCTTGGTGATTGTCGCAGCCGTGTACACGATGTTTGTGTCGTTGGCTGTCGTGCCCATCACGGGCGGCAGCATGAACATGGTGGTCGTTGTCATGCCGACACTGCTGATGGTGTTGACGATGTCGGCGGCGATCCATGTCTGCAATTATTGGAAACACGCGGCACACAAGAATCTCAACACGGCGGTGGTTGAAGCGGTGAAAATGGCGAGCGTGCCGTGCGCGATGGCCGGCCTGACGACCGCGATCGGACTGCTGTCGCTGGCCAATCCGTGGGCGCTGCCGCCGGTCCGTGATTTTGGTCTGTATTCGGCCATCGGCTGCGTCATCTCGTTGGTTGTGGTGCTGTATTGCTTACCGGCCATGTTGCAATACATGCCGCTGAAGCGGCCCGACACGGTGGAAGTCGAACGGGCCAACTGGAAGCGCTTGGGCGATTTCCTGTCGTCGAAATGGAAACTCGCCTGCTGCTGTTGTGTGGCCGTATTTGCCGTGTGTGCCGCGGGTTTGCAGCATTTCCGCACCGAGATCAAAGTCATTCGCTATTTCCCGGACGACTCCCGCGTGGTCCAGGACTACAACTTTCTCGAAGAGAATCTGTCCGGCATTATCCCCGTGGACGTCGTGGTCCGCTTCGAGCAATCGATTCGGCAGGACGAACAAGACGTGATCAATCGTCGAGAAGAAAACGACGAGACCGCCGAATTGCGATTCTTGCAGCGGATGGAAATCGTGCGGCGAATCGAGAACAAGATTCGCAGTCACCCGGAGATCAGCGGGGCGATTTCGTTGGCCGACTTTCAGCCGGTCAAGGAAAAACCGGACACCAGCGGCATGGGCGTGTTGGAACGCCTGGGGGCCAATCGCAGTTACAACGAGCGGAATAAACAGGCGATGGCCGAAATCCGCGAAAGCTCGCGCGAAAGCGGTTCGGCTCGATCGTTCTACGTAATCGCCGACAAGGCCGATGATTTTGAAAAACCGGGTGATGAAAAGCTGAATCGCGCCGGCGACGAACTGTGGAAGATCACCGCGCAAGTGGCGATCATGAGTGAACTCGATTACGGAGGACTCACCGCAGAATTGGATGAGTTGGTGCGATCGGAGTTGAAGTACCATCCCGGCACCGGTCACCAAGTGACGGGCATGGTGCCACTGTTTTTGCGAACGCAGCAACTGGTGTTGGAAAGCCTGATTTGGAGTTTCGTGGGCGCGTTTGCGGTCATTGCCGTGGTGATGATGTGGGTGCTCAAGAATCCGTTGGCGGGGTTGCTGGCCATGATGCCGAATCTCTTGCCGGTTGGAGTGGTCTTCGGATTGATCTCGTGGGGCGGGCTGGCCGTCGACATCGGCACGATGATCACGGCATCCGTGGCGTTGGGCATCGCGGTGGACGGCACGTTGCACTTGCTGACATGGTTCCGCAAGGGCATTGAATCGGGGCTAAGCCGTCGCGAAGCCATCAGCGCCGCGCTGAGCCATTGCGGACCTGCCATGTGGCAAACCAGCGCCGCCGTCGGCATCGGGCTGTTGATGCTCTATTGGGCCGATTTGTTGCTGATCAGTCGGTTCGGCTGGCTCATGGCCGCGCTGATTGGCGCGGCATTGATCGCCGACGTGATCTTCTTGCCGGCACTGTTGTCGGGCTGGCTGGGCGGTCTGATCGAAGGCACGTTGCGAAGCGGCCAAACGCAGCCGTCAGTCCTGCCGGAATTGGGCGTCGCCGCACCCGAGCCGCATATCTCGCCGAGCGCCGTTGAAAGCCGTGTTGCCCAGGTGGATTGAAGCCGCACCCATTACTCGGAATGGCACTTTGGGTTGGTGAGTCTAGAACAACAAATGTCCCCAATTGTTCCCAGAGCAGTTGGGACAACTGCTCCACACTCCGGCACATGCATCGACCGTTCCTTGGAATTCCTCGCGCCGCTGGGGGATTGCGGGGTTCATTTTGGGAGTTGGTCAACCCAGAATGCACCTCGCAACGACAGAACAAGCGGCGGCGGGTCAAGCTTATAGAACTTGGTACGATCAAGGATTCTGAAAGACGAACAGCACTCGCAACGGAGCCGATTTGTGCTCGGCGACGAGCGGATCGTTCGGATCGGACCGGCGCTGCTTTCGCTTGGTTTCATCGATCGTTGCGTGCAAGGCATCAGAGTTTGCACCGTTGTCGGTTGGAGCCACATCGACACGTTTTCGCGCCAAAACTCGTAGCGGCCGCTCTAGCAGAGCGATTGGTCCGCCAAAACTTCCGGCAGCACTCGTCGTGGGTTCCGACGCCGGTAATTTTGAGTTGCCGGAATCTGGTGTTTGTTCGAGTCCCTTCAGAACCATCGCTAACTTTGCCACGGCCTCGGCCTGCTGCTCGCCGATCGCCGCGACTTCCACGTGGTCCGACTCGGCCGCGTCCGCCTCCAGAATCCGCACGGATTCGTCACCGAAGAATTTGCTCAAGGCTGCGGTCAATGCAACGCTGTCTCGCTCGACGTAGAGGGCGAACAACCCGTCTTCCACCGGGTCGATTTTCTTGACGCCGCGACGTTCCGGAGCCGGAGTTTCAATCGCGTTCGTTTCGCCGGCACCATCCATCAACAGGACTTCGAGCCGATCAATCGATTCGGCAACGTCCACGACCGTCAATTCCACGATCGCCACGGGTCCGCCGAAATCTCTCACCTGGCGAATGATGTCTCCGACTTTGACGTCGGCCGGAATCTTGATTCCCGACGTGGCATGACCGTCGGTATCGCGTAATTCGCTCGGCGATTCGATCGCTGCAGGTTCGCGTAGCACGTCGTTCGAGGCCAACGGCAGATTTTGCGATTCGTGCGCCTTGGCATCGGTTCCGTCCGTCACCTGCGGTTCGCGGACGACGACAGCCATCACGGCAATCGTCGCGACGATTGTGCCAACCGTCACTGCCCAATTCCTGCGGGCTTGTGGAGCCGGAATTGGGATCCGTTTGGGCAACAGTGTCTCGCGTTCAATCCGAGACATCACGGCGGACGAAAACTCACTCGGAGCCGTTTCGGCGGGAAGCGACCGCACCGAGCACGACACATCCCGCAACTCACCCAATTCTTCACGCATCGAATCGGACGAATCCAACAATTGTTGGATCGCAGTCGATTCATCAGCCGTCAACTCGCCATCCAGGTATGCCGAGAGGAATTCGCTCTGATTCGAAAATCCGTTCATGTTCAATCTCGCAATGCAACTTTGAGTTTCTCGCGGAGTTCCTGCCTTGCTCGATGGATGCGACTGCGAACCGTACCCACCGGACATCCGACGATCGAAGCGATTTCCTCGTACTTGAAGCCTTCCATTTCCTTGAGCACCAAAGCGACTCGAAAGTCCTCCGGCAGAGTGGAAAGGGCTTCTTGGACAATCTGCTGCTGCTCGTTCAATTCCATCGAGAAAGAAGGCTGTGAGTCTCGCCGCCAATCCGTGGGCTCGATCCCGGTGTCATCTCTAAATGCGTCAATCGACGCGTTCACCCTCTTGCGTTTTCGCTGTCGGCTGACCGACGCATTGAAAGCGATTCGGAACAACCACGTATAGAACGCCGATCTTCCCTGAAACGTGGCCAGCTTTTGAAAAGCGTGTACGAATGCGTCTTGAGCCACATCGGCGGCCTCGTGCGCCGACCCGACCAACTTGACGAGGCTATTGATCAACCGATCTTGGTATCGAACGACAAGCCTACCGAAGGCGTCGGGGTCACCGGCCAAACAGGTCTCGATCAATTCCGAGTCTTCGATTGTCACGTGGAGAGTCTCTTGAACTCGCACTGCCCGGTTTCTCGCGTAAGCGATGAACCGGACGTTTGCCGTGAGGAGCCAGATAGACGCTGGATTCTTGCGGGAGTTCCGGCGACTTTGGAGATTGCCCAAGTCCTTTGGTCAAGTTTGCCACATTTGGGGGGATCGGAGTCAGGCTTACGTATTTCAGATTTGGCGGCTTTCGACGTGGAATTCACCAACAACGGCAAACCGCCAAAACTGAAATCCGTAACCGCCAAGTTCTCGACTGACGCGTTTTCGGCACGTCGAACCAACGACATCGCCCGAAATTCAAAGGGTGACGACCGAGCGGTTCCCGTTTTCCGGTGATCTGGGCGAATTGAACTCCTCTCTGAAGAAACACGCGAATTGAGGACTTGG